>CAZUJO010000421.1:237-3660 GCA_964619995.1 uncultured Leptospiraceae bacterium | reverse complement strand
GACGTTCGGCGAAGCTCCCGCCGACGCAGCGCGCATTGTTCTCGGTTACGCAGCCGCGGGACGGGAAGCAACCGAACAGGTCGGCATAGACTGGGCCGGGAAGGTCAAGATCCGGATTGCTTCCGGATCACGCCGCCCAGAAGAACCACGTCATCCGGCATTGCGTCCAGAGGGCCGTTCGCCGCTCGATCGGGCTGTGCAGGGTTCGTTTCGCTGACGTTTTTCAGAGGAGGGAAGAATACCGCGCTCTGGCCAGGCGTGACTGCGCCCGCTGACTCGAGGAGCTTCACTCGCACGAAATCGCCTTCCGTGCGTCCATTCCACGCAGTCGCCTCTGAGCTTCCCGCGTAAGAAATCAAACAGCGGACCGGGGCCGCTCTGTAGCGGACCTGGACTCGAGCCTCGATTTCTCCGTGAATGTCTTCGCGGCCCAGCGCCTGATAGATTGTTTGTTCTACATAGAATTCGCGTAGAAATTCATCCTCGTCCGTTCCGAGGATCACATCGCCGTTCGACTCAATGCGAAGCACGTACAGGGGCCGGTGCCAGGCGATCCCCAGCCCTTTCCTCTGGCCGATCGTGAAATTCTCTTTCCCGGAATGCTTTCCGAGAATGCGGCCTTCCGTGTCCTTGAAGAATCCCGGTTGAAACTCAACGCCCTGGCGTCTCAGGAACGAACGATAGTCGTTCTCCGGGACGAAGCAGATTTCCTGAGACTCTTCCTTTTCCGCTACCACCAGGTTGTGTTTCCGCGCGAGATCGCGGACCTGCGGCTTTTCCATGTCGCCTAACGGAAAAATGGAATTGGCCACGGCCTCCTGCGAGAGACCGTAAAGATAGTATGCCTGATTTTTTCGCGCATCGCGCCCCGCGCGAATGGCATGGCGTTTGCCCTGATAGGTGCGCGCGTAGTGGCCGGTGGCGATGCGCTCAATTCCGAGAGAGCGCGCCTTTTCAAACAGGATCCCGAATTTTACAAACGTATTGCACTCAACGCATGGATTCGGCGTGCGGCCCGATACATAGTCGAGCACGAAGCGATCCATGACGGACTCTTTGAAAGCCTTTTCGATTCGCACGACGTAGAACGGGATATTGAGGTGCAGGCCCGTATCGCGCGCGTCCTGGATGTCGCGCGGACTGCAGCAGGATTTCTTACGGGGATCGCATGCGACGGATTCATAGTCCCACGTGCGCAGGTTCACGCCCACGACGTCGTACCCCTGCTCCATGAGGAGCAGGGCGGCCACAGCGCTGTCCACGCCGCCCGACATAGCTACGAGCACCTTTTCTCCCATTTGTTTACCACTTTACAAAAACGGCGGCTCTGCGGCACTTCCTTTTGAGCGGTGAAAACCAGAGCCTTCCTGAGAATCCTGCCGTTTCTGTTTTTGTCCGCGCTCGGGGCCGATTCATCACGCCTTGTGATTGCGACCTCTCTGTTTGCGTTCTCGCCGAACTCGGACGGCATCCAGGATCAGATCGAAATTCGCTTTATTGAGATTCCCGGAGCCCTCGAGCCGCCCGCCGATTATCTGGTTCGCGTCGAGTCGGACAAGGGCGTCGTGCGGACGATTCGCGCAGACCAGCGGTGGATCCGGCCGCGAAGGTCGATCGGCAATCTATTTCTTCCGTTCGCTCAGACTGTGCGCCCGCTTTCATTCCCCGAATCCATCCTCTGGGACGGCCGCGACGATACGGGCAAATGGCTGGCAGATGGAACGTACCGCATCAGCGTCACCGCCTTCGTTCAGGGCGGACAGCCCATGGTATCGAACATTGTGACGGTTGAATTGTCCACGCGGAAGCCTGTGCTCACGCTTTCTGCTGATGTTCGTTTCGTTACGCGAGCCGTCGCGGCAGCAGGAAAGCCTGCCGACTCCATACAGGGCGAATTTGCCATCAATCAGACGGCTCAAGCCGACCAGGGAACTATTTTCACGGGCAGGATCATCAATGCCTCGGGTGATGTGATCGAGGAGCGCACCTGGCAGGGCGCGTTGTCGCAGAAGATCACATGGAACGGCCGCACTTCGAAAGGGGAGCTTGCGGCATGGGGCTGCTACTCCTACGTGCTCGAGGCGCGAACGCCGTCCGGCAATGTTTCGCGCGAAACGCTTTCCGGGTTGGTCGTCGGGCGTTTTGTGCCGCAGATTGACATTCAACCAGACGAAGCGTTTTCGCCTAACGGAGACGGACAGAAGGATAAGATACAGTTTCTCGTGATCTTTTTGAATCAGGCTCTGCGCTCCAATATCAAATCGTTCCGGCTCCAGATTCTGACGACAGAGAAAGGAGATCTTCTCTACGAGTCTGCCCCGCAGAAAGTGCTTCCTGGCGTGCTTGTATGGGACGGCAAGACATCGCAGGGCTCTTTCGTAAAGGACGGAATCTACGATGCGAAGCTGGTCGTTGAGACAACGCAGGGAAATATCGAGAGCGCTTTGAGATCGTTCCGCGTCGGCACGGCTCCGCCGGCCGTCAGTCTTTCGTCTTCGGCGGCCAGCTTCACTCCCGACGGCAGGGGAGAAGAAGAACCGATCGTATTTCATGTCGCGTCGCCGGACACGCGCAACCTGGAAAGCTGGGCGGTTCGAGTTCTCTGCGCGCCTAACACGGCCGGTCACTTTCAGAAGTTGATTCGGACGTGGCAGGGACAGACTCTGCCTGAGGAAATTGTATGGAACGGACTTTCCGATACCGGCGAGCCGATTGAATCCCTCGAGAATTTCGTGATCCAGCTTGAGGCGCGCGACCGTTCTGGAAATGTTTCCCGCCCCGAACGCCTTCGCGTGACGAGCAAGGTTCTCTTCCGGCCCGCGCAGCCCGGTGTTCGAAACCTCTTCGCACGAATTCCGGTGCAGAGCTATTTTGATCCGAATGGTTCCTTAACTGCCGAGGGTGAAGTCGCTGTCTCGGAGATCGTGAAGAGTCTCCAGCGCTATCAAAGATACAACATTCATCTTTATATGCA
The DNA here is from genome assembly GCA_964619995.1 of uncultured Leptospiraceae bacterium. Lineage (GTDB taxonomy): Bacteria > Spirochaetota > Leptospiria > Leptospirales > Leptonemataceae > JAEUSB01. The sequence goes on along the minus strand of CAZUJO010000421.1, from coordinate 686 downwards.
CTCCGGAACGATCGGGCGCGAAGAAACCAATCTGGAGAATTCGGAGAATCGCGGGCTGACTCTGTTCAAGCGGATGGAACCTGAGTGGAAAGGCAGAATCGATTTTCAGGGACTGGGGGAATCCGAAGCCCTCAGCACAGCGCCCGAGGATTTCCCTCAGTACAGGAATGAACGCATTGAGCTTCAGCTATATCTTCCGCAGCCTTGAGCGTTACGCAGTCGTGCTGTGCTTTGCAGCCAGCCTCACGGGGCTGAGCGCTGCGCCGTTTGATTTCCACCGCTTCAGCAGTCTTGCGGGCGGCTCCAGTTTTCGCATTCTGAGCGGGTCCGAGCAGATCGGGAGCGGCGAGATCAAGGCGCTGACTGGCCGCCAGATGCGGATTGTGTTTCGAATTCAACGGTCGGTTTACGATGTGAGCGGGGACATTACGCTGAACTACGTGCAGGCG
>CAZUJO010000421.1:0-227 GCA_964619995.1 uncultured Leptospiraceae bacterium | reverse complement strand
ACGGACAGAAAGAAGAGGCGGCGGAGAACGTCCGTGCGGATCGATTTCTTTCAGACAACGGAATTCTCTCTTTCAAGTTCTTGAAAGGCAGCAGGTTCTTCCAGCTGGCGTTGAACAGGAACAGAGAGACGACCGTTACGACGGACTGGGGAACAGGCCGCCTTGTGACGGCCGGCCGTTAGGCCTGCAGGTCGATCTGCGTTTCGCTCTAAGCCTGGACCTGTTCC
>CAZUJO010000420.1:0-3661 GCA_964619995.1 uncultured Leptospiraceae bacterium | reverse complement strand
GAATTGAATTGATTTAGCCATCACAGATTCCCCGCGTAGATTTTCCCATCCACGAGACTCAGTTTCAGATTTCGCACAGAACGTCCGAACACGCGGTAGGGCGCGATGCTCAGACCAAAATAGACCTCTACGCCCGGATGCGCTTCAAGCGTATGGAGAGACGACCGTGGATTCGGCACAATGCGGTCCTGCACCTTCCGCCTTTGCTTTTCAAGGGACGTCAGCATCGATGCGTGTTTTTCGCGAACGGACAGGAGTTTTTTTTCGGTCTCGAGATCTACATCCTTTCGCCGCGCCCGCGCCTCCTCGATGAGGCGCAGATGATTTTCCACCCGGTCGAGAATCCGCTTCTTTTCGTAGATTTCCTGATCCAGAGCGCGCAGCTTTTCGAGAGTATCGGGATCGAGTCCGAGCACGATTCTCGTGGGAGTCTCAAGCCTCGATCCAATTCGATTCGCCCGGAGAACGCCCGAACAGATCAACTCCCCGCCGATCACTTCGCCTTTGCCCTGCTCTACGGAGATATCCTTTCCGGAAACGACCTGCGAATGAAGCACGGCCTCCTCAATCACAATCGATCCGCCTGCATGCAGCGAAGCAGACTGAACAAACCGCGACAGAATCTGACCTTCGGCATCGAGGCTTGCCGAGCCGCGGCCAATCACTCCCTCGGACAGAAAGATCGATCCACCCGCGCGAATGTGAACGTTGCCTATGCTTTTTTCAATGATGACATCTCCCGCTGCGAGAACATCAAACCCGTCCGCCACCGTGCCGGATACTGCGACCGTTCCGGGAAAATCTATGTGTCCGGTTGAATAGTCGACGTTCTCAAGACGAAGGACATCATCCACATCGAAGTGCAGCCGAAGCTCGCCGGGCATTTCGATTTCACGAAGCCGCACATGGCCGCTCTTCTCCGCGCTCAAAACCAGACGATCCGGAGACAGAATTGTATTCTTGCCTGCGACCAGTCTGATCTCAGGGAGCGGCGCGGGTTCAATGATTTCGCCGGTTACGCTGACGCCTGCATGGCCGGCAGCGCCCGGATGAATTCGCGCGAGAATATGACCCGCTTCGCACGTTTGAATTACATGAATGCTGCGAAAGTCAACCCGCGCGCTGCCGTCGTGCTCGGGCGCAAGTCCCGGATGCGGATTGATTCCGTATTCCACAAAAGCGGCCTTCGCCTGAACGACGGAAGTCCCTTCGGCAATCAGAAGGCGAAGCGGGGACTCCGGCCCGGACTGCGCAGCCGGTTTCTCTGAGAGAACAGCCGGGTCGAGAACGCGGGTGCGCCATGCAGGGCGGACTCCGTGCACAATTCCAGCCTGTTTGAGCGCATCGGCCAGCTCGGATTCAAGAATCCACCTGCCCCGGTGCAGCGGCGGATGCAGAACTGCGAATCCCTGCATTCGGTCGCCGGACAGCTCAATTTCGAGACGCGCCGGCACGGGCTCCGGCTCCGGAAAAACCCCGACGTCATGCGGCATTGCGTCTGCATCCTGGACAATCGCTTCGACAATGTGCTTCTCATAGTCTGTAACTCCGAAGAGTTCGAGACGCGCAATTACGTCCGCGAAAGAAACGGGCCTGCCCTTTTTTCCCGGCGGATGAACCGTGAGAAGAGCCCGGCCTTCCTCTGAATCTATGATGAAGTGGCCGTTCTCCGCTTCAAAAAGGTTAGAGAGATCTTCCATCACGCAAGCACGGTTTTAAAGTCTTCGAAATAGGACGGATACGTTTTGCTCACGCAGCCGGGATCAAGGATGGTTACGTCCGTCCCGAACGCTGCGAGGGAAAATGCCATCGCCATTCTGTGATCGCGGAAGGTTTCGATCTCGGCAGAGCGGAGCTGCGCGGGCGGCGTTACGCGAAGGCTGTCCGGTCCCTCCTCGACCTGTGCGCCAAGCTTTCGCAGTTCGCTTGCCAGCCCGGCAATGCGCTCGGACTCCTTCACGCGGAGATTGGCAATGTTGCGGATGAACGTGGGCCCTTCGCAGAAAAGCGCAAGAACCGCGAGAGTCATCGCAGCATCCGGCATGTCGTTCATGTCAATGTCAAGACCGCGCAGGGTCCCCCGGCGGACGGTAATCGAATCTGCGTTTCTTTCAACATGCGCGCCCATTTGCGAGAGAACGTCGGCGAAGCGCACATCGCCCTGCATGGAATCCGCAAAGATCGTTCGAACCGTAACCGGTCCGGAAAGCGCGCCGAGCGACAGGAAATAAGAAGCGGCCGTTGCGTCCCCTTCAATGCGATAAGAACCGGGAGAAACGTACGATGCGGGCTGAACCCTGAAGAGCGAATAACGTTCGCGCGAAACATCCACTCCGAACTGCTTCATCATCGCAATCGTCATGTCGATGTACGGTTTGCTGACCGGATCACCCGGCACTTCGAGAGTGATTTCTCCTTTCGCAAGAGGCGCTGCGAGAAGAAGCGCAGAAATAAACTGACTCGAAACGTTTCCCGAAAGGTTGGTTCGTCCTCCCGCAATTCCCTTTGCATGAATCGTAAGCGGCGGCACGATCTCAGGCCGTCCCTGAATGACAGCGTCCGTTCCGTGGATTTCAATTCCGAGCGCGGCAAGACCGCGAACGAGATCGCCAATCGGTCGCCTGCGCATCTGCTCGTTGCCGTCGAGAACAAAGCGCCCGTTCCCGGCACAGAGCGCCGCCGCAAGAGGCCGCATGGCTGTTCCTGCATTGTCCACATTGAGAGTCGCGCCGCTGACTGGAAACGCGCCGCCGGCCCCGGTGATTTCGAGGCCTTCGCCAGCGCTCCGGGCCTGAATCCCGAGCGCCGGTAGATTCTTCTGAAACACAACCACATCGTCAGCGTCCGGCAGACCGGTCAGCCTGGTCGTTCCCCGGGCCAGACTGGCCAGGAGAAGCGCCCGGTTTGCGATCGATTTTGACCCGGGCAGATTTACCTCACCCCGGAACGATGAATGCCGCTTGAGGAACAACGATGACACATGGTTAGGATTTTGTCCCGCCGGCAGGATTACGACCAGAATTTGGATGGAGAGCAGAATGCGCCGGAGCATATTTGCTTTATGAACGAACTCGAAGAAGGTTCCACGCTCCAGCTGGACTTCACAAAGACGCTGAAGGCAGCAGAAGCCGGTTCGGTGCTTCCGGCGGTCGTGCAGGATTTCACGTCGCGGGAGGTTCTCGTGCTCGGCTACGTGAACGAAGAAGCGCTGAAGAAGACGATGGAAACCGGCTACGTGACTTTTTTCAGCACGTCGCGAAAGGAGCTCTGGGTCAAAGGGAGCACGTCCGGAAACCGGCTGAAGCTGCGCGAAGTACGAGTGAACTGCGAACAGAACTCGCTCCTCTTTCTTGCAGATCTGGAAGGCGAAGGGGCCTGCCATACAAAAGGAGGCGGCAGATACCGCACATCCTGTTATTATCGAATCGTGACCCCGAACGGACTGCAGTTCGTCTAACCAGGCAACATGGAACCAGACAAGAGAGTCGCAACTGAATCAAGAACGGACAAGGTATTCCTGTCCGCGGACTGGAGACATCTTCTGCTTTTGAATTTTGAGGTCGATCCGGCGCTCCTCTTGCCGCATGTGCCGAGAGGAACAGAGCTCGATCTCTTCGAAGGAAAATGTTTCGCAAGTCTCGTAGGCTTCATGTTCCTTCGC
>CAZUJO010000419.1:0-3664 GCA_964619995.1 uncultured Leptospiraceae bacterium | reverse complement strand
CGTCGAAGATGAACCGTTACACGGCAATGCGAACATGATGAGCAGCATTGCGAGCGAAGGCTTCTTTCTGAGGCGAAGACACTATCGTCCGAGGGGAATTCTGCGGGCATTCGCCACAGGAGTTCACTTTTGTTCCGGAAGAAAGGTGATTCTCGACGGAAACAGAAGCGTTCCTGTTTCCGAAGCTCTCGCGCTCCTTGAGGCATCCTACCCGCTTGACCATGACAGGATGCTCTATCTTGTGCGCGGAGACGTTGTGCCGCCTGCGACCGATCTTCAGCGCCGGCGCTCGCTCGCCTTCCAACGATTCAGAGAGAGAATGAAATCAGACCCGGAAAGCGTGCTCCAGTTCGCGCTCCTTACCGCGGACGCGGCGCGATCCATGATGCCGGCTCTCTCCGCCCGGAGCGGCGTGAAAATGCGCATTTCGGGCATGGTGAAAGCGAGGACTGCGGTTACTTCACGGGAATCGAAACCCGGAACCTGACGAGCACCGTATCTCCGATTTTCAGCATCAGAAGCTTCGGCGGGCGCACGTCGAGTTCCGAAAGCGAAACGCTGAATTCCCCGCTGAGAAGAACACTTCCGCCCTGCTCTGCCGCGCTTATTTCTGACGTTATTTGCTTTTCATGTCCGTTGACCCGGAGGATAAATGACTGACTGCTTTTTCCCAGGGGCGCCTTCGCCGAAGGCACAAAGACATCCACGGACTGTTTGCCGGGATATCCGAGAATCTCCCACATATTGGAATCGCGGTTCCTGTTTCCTGTGGACATCTTCGGAATGACGCAGCGAATCGTAATTCCCTCCGCGGCGAAACCTTCCGGTGTCTTGCTGACGGCTCCGTCTCTCTGAATTTCGCCGCAGTGTCCCTCGACTGTCTTGAATGTGTGTTCCGCGAAAAACGCGATATCGTCTGACTGCTGCGCGAAGATCGGCGACGCCGATGCGCCGAGGAAAAGAGCCGCTGCCTGAATGCGCCGAGCGAACGGGGCACATCGTTTAGAATTCTTAAATATCATATATCCTTCCTCATTTACGTGTCGTGAGCTTCAGGGCGGACGCGAAAATCGAGTCCGCTAGAAATAGAAAACGCCCACTGCGACCGTCAGCGCGCCGAAACCGGCCCATCCCACTCTCTGCATTTCGTGGGCAGCTGCCGGGCCGCGCCGTTCAATGCGTGAACCGATGACGGGCAGACTTGCAAGAGCCGCGAAATGCAGAACGGCAAGCCACTTGTGAGCCGTAATGCTGTCGAAGGAGTCGGACTCTGCGGGGCGCGAAGGCGAAAACAGAGCAAGGGCCGCCGTAGTTGCATAGGCCGCGGCGGTCAGGCCTGCAAGCGTTCGGTGCGTGTCTCCCCCGCGCTTCGCTTCCCATTCCGATTGATTGAGAATCGCATAATAAAGCGGCCAGTTGTTCTGCGGGTTCGCCAGGAGAACGGCGTTTGCAACCGGCTCTCCTGTTCGGCGAAGCGAATGAATCGCCTGCTCTCCTTTGAGGTTCGTGGCCAGCCACAGGCCCCACGTCGCAAGCCCTGCCACCTGATGCCACTGCAGCATCTCACGCCGCGTGGAAAGATCTTCTTCGTCGGCGCGAATTGAGCTCACGCTGAACAAGACGAGAGCGGCCGCAAAGACACGCCTCAGCGCTATTTCTTTCATGGCATACAAAGAAATTCAGCGTCAACGGGCGGCAAGGAAAGAAGAGAATTCTACTGAGATTGAAACGCAGAACGCTCAGGCTGAAGCAATCCTGCGCCGGCGCAAATAGTGCAGAATGGCCGGAAAAGCTTCGCTCAGAACAACTCCGGCAAGGATCAACAGGCCGCCAAGAATCGCGCGAAGCCCCGGGTTTTCATCCAGCATCAAATAGGCGAAAAGAGAAGCGAATACGGGTTCCATTGCGTAGAGAACGCCGGCGCGCGCAGCGGTTACCTGCTTCTGATACCGGCTCTGCAGATATGTGGTGAGAACCGTCGTTGCCCCGGCAAGATAGACCACAGATGCCAGATAACGTCCAGAAAACCGGGTCACAACGGGCTCGCCGGAAACCACAAACGCCAGCGCAAAACAAATCAGCGCGAAGAAGATTTGAAAAAACACGACTAAAGACGTGTCCTCATGCCTGGTTGCATGATCGAGAAGAACCATATAAAGGCCATAGGTCGCAGCGCAGCCGAGACCGTACAGATCGCCGCGGCCGACGTGATCGAGAAAACGAGCCCCGGAAACAGAAAGAAGCAGGTACAATCCGGGAATGACGATCGCAATGCCGGCTATCGTTCCGCCGCGAATTGGCGTACGAAAGAGGAGAAGCTGAAAGATCGGAGCGAAAATAACGAGCATCTGAGTCAGGAATGCGGATCTCTGCGCCGTCGTGGTTTCGAGGCCGATCGTCTGAAACGCGAAGCCGTAGAACAGGCTCGTGCCGAGGGCAAGCCCCCACACAACAGTGGACAGGCGGATCTTCGAACGGTGCAGGATCGCTGCGGGCAGAAACAGGGCCGCAGACAGGCCAAAGCGCAGGAGATTCAAATAGAGCGGACCAGTTTCCGACAGCGATTCTTTGACCAGGCTGAACGTCAGCCCCCACAGGAGCGTGCAGAATAACAGCACGGCGTCGGCCCGGTATTTCATGCGCCAGGTTCGGGCCCCGCCTTACAGAAGCAAGTCGTTCGGCTTCTTGATACTGCGTCTCAAAAACCGCCGGAAGGAGCGCCCCCTGACAACTCCATGACAAGTCTTGTGAAAATCCAGGGCAGACTATAAGCTGAGAAACGTATGTTGCAGCTCGGCGCGATCATTCTGAGTTTCGAAGAAGCTGGAGATCTTACCGCACTTACACCGTGGAAGTCCATGGACCCATGGGCTCTGCGCGAAGAGCTCGGAACGCTCGTCATGGGTTTCGCGCCGGTTTCCACGTGCAATCGCGTTGAGTTCTATTATACCGCAGACGTGGAGAATCATTCCGCGGTGCTTGAACGGGTTCTTGATCTTCTTCCTCCTCTCGCAGAGGGAGTGCAGCCCGCGCACACGATCGGCAGAGCAGCTGCGCGTCATTTGATCCGCCTCGCGGCCGGACTTGAGTCCATGGTGCTCGGCGAAACGGAAATCCGCGCGCAGCTCAAGCAGGCATACGAAGACGCCGTGCAGCGAAACGCGCTCGACCGCAGACTGCGCATCCTCTTCCAGCATGCATTCCAGGAATCGCGCGCCATCCGCCAGGAAGTGCCGATGAGCCGGCTTCCTCTCTCTGTCGCAACCATTGCAACCCGCCATCTTCTCCGCCGCATCGCTCCTCAGGCGGAACACCTGAAAGAAGCCCGCCTGCCGCACACCGCTGTGGTCATCGGCTCCGGCCCCATGAGCAGACAGTCGGCCGAAGCGCTCGCACGTCATTTTGAATCTCTCATCCTCGTAAACCGCACCATTGAGAAGATCGCGCCCATCGCAGAAAAGCTGAACGCTTCAACCATGTCCTTCTCGCAGTTCATTGAATCGCCTGAAAGCATTTGCAGCGAAGGCAGATTCCCCGCCGTGATTGTTACAGCAACGTCACGCGACGATGCGTTCATTACGCCCGAGCTTCTTGACCGGGTGCTCGCAAAACGCGGCGGAGAAGAACAGCTCTGTGTTGTCGACATGGCATTGCCGCCTGACGT
>CAZUJO010000418.1:3405-3697 GCA_964619995.1 uncultured Leptospiraceae bacterium | reverse complement strand
GTCCGCCATCTTCTGATCGAGATCGACGTTGCCCTTCGCATGTTCGCGCAGCCACCACCATTTGCCGCGCGGGTTCTGGCTCTCCCATCCGCGGCCGTAGAACTGATCGCATTCATCAATGCAGTAGCCGCATCCCGAGCAGCTATAGGCATACCAGTTGACGTCAGCCGGAATTCCCCGCACGCTCCCTTCGCCGAATCGCTCTCCCGTTTCCGCCGGAAAACGATTCCCAATCCACCGAATGACCGGCTCAAACTTCGATGCAAGAGCGATGGCGCGGCCGGGAAGTCCG
>CAZUJO010000418.1:0-3395 GCA_964619995.1 uncultured Leptospiraceae bacterium | reverse complement strand
CATGATTCCGCGTGGATCGAGTGTCTTCTGCGCGCTCTTGATCGCCCGCGCCTGATCTCTTCCCAGAATCGACTCAAGCTTTCGCGTGAAGAACATCCCGGAAGCGTAAGGCCGTCCGCCGTGTTTCTCGGCAATGCGGATGGCGCTGAGAGCGGCTCCGTACTGGAAGTTGAAGCGAAACTTTCGTTCGTCTGCGGGGATCAGGCCGAGCAGGACGACTTCAGGCCCGGCATTCTTCGTACCAACAATCATCGCCTCGATGGCAAGCGGCTGGCGGATCTTGCGCCGGATTTCGTTCATGGCTGCGGAAAACTCTGAAAGCGGCACGACGACTTCTGCTGGGACCACGGACGGGCCGAGTCGTTTGATCATCATGATGCGGAACCGATTTTCCCATTCATGCTGCGCGAGATCTTCGGCGAGAACCGTCCCTCCGCTCGCGGACGCGGTCTTTACGAGCTCTTCGCGCGCAGAACCTCCGCGCTGTGCGGCGACGGCGATCCAGCCATCCGGAAGGAGCTTCCGTTCTTCAGCCGGGTGACCGTTATGCGTCTTGAGCGGCGCCTGATTTCGCAGAGTCACCATGACTGGATCGAGAAGCGCAAGCGACCAGACAGGGACCTGCCGGTCATGGATCGATTTCACAAAGGCTGATGCTGAGTCTGTGTCGGCAAAGCGGATGAGTGTCGGAACAATTTCTTCGCGTCTCTGAACACGGATTTCTACCTGCGAAATGAGTCCCGTTGTTCCTTCTGCATGCGAGATGATATCCAGGTCTTTTCCCGAAAACTCGCGGACTTCGCCGTTCGGAAGCACGACGCGTGCGCTCACGACATTGTCGCGGAACCAGCCCGATTCGTATGATCCGATGCCTGCTCCACCCATAGCAAGCCAGCCGCCGACCGTCGAAGACGGGTAGCTCGTCGGATAGAGCCGCAGGGTGAAGCCGGATTTCGCGAGCATCGCATCGAGCTTCTCCCACACGATGCCGGGTTGCACGCGGATCGTTCCCTTTTCAGCGTCCAGTCTGAGCGCATGCCGCATTCTATAGAAATCTACAACAATCCCTCAGCGAACTGGAACGACGCCTCCGTAGCCGGAGGTCGCTTTCCCGCGCGGCACAAGCGGGATCTCATTCTCGTGCGCGAATTTCGCAAGTTCGATCAGTTCGTTCTCCGTCTCCGGCTGCACGATGCAGTCCGGAATGCTTCGTCCGACGATTGGCGCGAAGAGCGAAGGGATGGATGCGATGTCGTGACTGTAGAGCAAACGCTCGGTTCTGTCGAATGCAACGCGATCCTGAAATCGATCCTTGATGGAGGAAAACATACCTTTCTTTTACGCCGATCTCAACCGTCCCGCTATGATCTGCGTCAGGGCAGGGTGCGTGCAAAGATCATGCTGTTCCGGCGGAGCAACCGCGAAAACCGTTGCCAGAGGACAGGGCTGTCATCGCATACGTTAACTTCCCTGGAGAAGACTATGGCCATTCGCCTCCCTTCCGGCAAAACCTACCGCTTGAGCATTCTGCAGGCGCTTTTGCCCATTGTAGTCGTTTCGATCCTTGCGATTTCGCTGAACTTTATCATTGGATCGACCCGGGCTGTCGTAGAGCTTTCCGATCACGTCGTGGAAGAAGTCAATCAGCGCATGATTGAAAGAACCGTGGCGCATATTCAGGGCGCTGCGATTCACAACCGCATCGTTGCGGGGATCGTTGCAGATCAGGACCTTGTGACCAATCACGAAACCGTGTGGCGCTATCTCTGGGGACCGATGATTGAGACACCGCAGCTGCAGAGCCTCTTTGTCGCTGACCGCCGCGGAAATTATGTTCAGGTGCGCCGCGAACCCGTTCTGGCTACGCGGGTGATTCATTCGGCGCTCGGGCTCGAGACGGCAATCACGCGGGCTGAGGACTACAGGGCGCTCGAAACAAAAATCATCCCGTCTTCCTGGGACCCGCGGACCAGGCCCTGGTATACAAACACGCACAAAGAGAAGAAAATCTACTGGACCGACGTGTTCGTTTTCACGACCGCGAAGACGCCGGGTATTTCCGCGTCGTATCCGCTTCTGGACGCGCAGGGAGAAATCAGCGGCGTCATTGCCGCGAACATTCCTCTGCATAATCTTTCCGACTTCGTGGCCGAGCAGAAAGTGATGCAGCACGGACTTGTGATGATCACAAATGACAAAGGCGAGGTCATCGCGTACCCCGATCCGAAAGTGAATCTCGTGGTTGAAGCAAAGACAGGCAAAGAGGAAATGCGTCTCTTGCGGGTGGATGAACTGCCGAACCAGGCGCTTGTAGACGCATACCGCCAGCAGCAAGTTGAAAAAAGCCAGAGAATCACTTCGAAGACGGGCGGGGAGAAGTACATCGCGACCTTCAAACAGTTCCCCGCGCCTTTTGAGAAACTCACGATTGTGATTTTGATCCCCGAGGATGACATTCTTGCCTCCATTCACAGAATGGAGTATACTGCGATTGTAGTTTCGCTGGTGATCCTTGCAATTGGGATTGTTATTGTTTATCAAGTATCCATCCGGATTTCAGATCCGATCATTCGCATGGCCGGAGAGATGGATCACATCGGAGACTTCAGCCTCGATGAAGTAAAGGGCGTTCCTTCAAAAATTCATGAGATCCGCGTGATGAACAGCTCCCTTCTGACGGCCGTCGAAGGGCTGAAGGCGTTTCGCAAATACGTTCCCGCCTCCCTCGTGCGGCAGCTCGTAACATCAGGAAAAAAGGCCGAACTGGGCGGAATCAAAACCGAGATCACTCTGTTTTTCTCGGACATCGAAGGCTTCACCCGCATATCCGAGGATATGCCGGCCGAAGAGCTCATGCTGCATTTATCGAGCTACTTCAATGAGCTGTCGCGCATTATCCTCGAAGAAGGCGGAACCATTGATAAGTACATTGGAGACGCCATCATGGTCTTCTGGGGACAGCCTGTTGAGATGGCGGATGCAACGGCCCGGGCCTGCCGCGCGGCCCTCAGGTGCGTCGATCGTCTGTCCGCTTTGAATCAAGAATGGGAAGCTGCGGGGAAGCCGTCGATGCGCACGCGTTTTGCGATCCACGCCGGCGAGAGCATTGTGGGAAACGTTGGGACGGAAGAGCGCATGAACTACAGCGCCGTCGGCGACAGCGTGAATCTGACGTCGCGCCTTGAAGGAGCAAACAAACTTTACGGGACTACAATCATTGTCAGCCACAGCACGCGCGAAAAGGTCAAGGACCAGTTCCAGACCCGTCTGCTCGACATTGTCGCTGTCAAAGGAAAGACGCGGGGTGTCCGCATTTACGAGCTGTTAGGTGGTCCGGGGCACCCGGTGGACTCAGATCAGATGTCTTTCGCGAGCGCGTACGAAGCAGCGTTTGC
>CAZUJO010000417.1:0-3698 GCA_964619995.1 uncultured Leptospiraceae bacterium | reverse complement strand
GGAAAGGGTGATCTGACCTGTGTTCTGGTCTATGGCGTACACCTTCAACGCCGATGGATTTCCTGTGAAAGCGGCATAGAGCATATTGCCATCGGGATGCAGAGTCAACGTGCGCAGCGAAGCGGACGGAACTGTCTGCAGAAGAGTAAGATTGCCCGACGCCTGGTCCCGCGCGTACACATAGAGCGATGTGGAGCCGCCGGCGTACACCCAGCGGCCTGTCGGATGGACAGAAACCTGATAGCCGAACGTTGGTTCACCCGTTGTGATCGTCACAGCATTTGTGAGAGTCCCCGTATCCGGGTCCACATCCCACTTATACAGATCAATCGTAGGGGGGTTCGCCTCATATCCATAGAGGTGATTCCCGGCCGGTGAAAATGCAATCTGAGCAATGTCGTCTATCGTAGAAATTGTTCCCAGAAACGAAATTGATCCGTCATTGTTGAAACGAAAACGGCTCACAACATTGTTCTGCACGTTTGACAGTAAGAGCAGCCGCCGATTGGGATGCGCCGCAAAGAATCGCCCGTTGACGTCATTGATCGATACCGAAGCGGCCGGACCGAGGCCCCCGGTGATCGGATCAATCGTAAATGCACTGACCGTCGCCGAGGTCGTGTTGGCGCTGAAGAGCCACCGTCCCGCGGGATCGGAGACCGGTTCGGCAATCGCGCCCGACAGCGAAGTGACCGTATTGACAAACGAAAGGTCTCCGTTCAAAGGATTCACAGCAAAAGCCGCTGTGGAATTCACCGGCGAGAATTGTTTCAGAAAGAAACCGCGGCCGGACGGATCCTGAGCGCCAGCCGCCGCAAATGCGCTGACTCCGGATGTGACTGTAGCGCCCCGGGTGAGCGTTCCGTCGGCCAGCACGTTGTATCGGACGAGAGCGCCTGCTTCGTGCTGGACATGGAAGAGAGCGAAATGCGGACGAAGAAAGAGAAGCGCCGCGGACCACGGATTGCACACCGGATCCCCGGCGCGGCATTCACCACCAGGATACGCGCAATGCACGACCAGACAGAAGACGAAAAGAGGGACAAGTCGCAAGGTGCCTCCGGCTTCCTTGATTGTATCCCCCACACCGGGGTCGGTCTTCCGTACAAACCGCAGATTTGTGCGATGATCGGCGGTTTACCGCAGGATTTTTGAAACTTTTTTCGAGGATGTCATCGGGACATAGGGCGAAACGAATCAGCGTGCGATGTCGGCGTGAGCCCAACGAGTATTTCCGGAGTGATGCAGACGTGCCGCCGTCGCGCCGCAAGGCCACGGACGGCCGACAGGCGCGACCAGAACGCATGTGGTGTCTGTGCGATCACTGCGGGAAAACGAGCGAACCCAGAGCCGCGTAGCGCTTGTCAAATTCTGCGTTCGGCGTACGCGGCTGATTGGCTCGCTGCAACTCCGGTAAAAGCCCGTGAACAAAATACATTTCGATATTGCCCTTGTGCTTCGCCGGAACAGCGCCGCGATATTCGCAGGCGAAGAAGTCCTTCACGACTTCGTAAGTAGCGCCGGAAATATTGATTTTTCCGGCAACTCCCGATGATTCGCAGCGGCTTGCCGTGTTCACTGTGTCGCTCCAGACATCATACGCAAACTTCTTCTCTCCAATCACGCCGGCCACAATATCCCCCGTATGAATTCCGAGGCGCAGCTCCCAGTAGGGAAGACCGCTTGAGCTCTTGATTTCTTTCATTTGATTCATGAACGCCTGGATTTCGAGCGCTGCCATCACACAATCAATCGCATGGGTACGGTTGGCGTTTGGAATTCCGCCCGCGAACATGTAGCTGTCACCGATCGTCTTGAGCTTCTCGAGGTTGTGCCGTTCCATTAAGCTGTCAAAATAGGAAAAGCATCGGTCCAACTCATCAACGAGTTCCCCTGGCGAGAGAGATTCTGCAATTCGCGTAAATCCCTGGAAATCGGTGAAGCAAACGGTGGCCGAAGCAAAGTGGCGCGGGCGGCTGACGCCGTTCTGTTTCAGTTCCTTCGCGACCTCTGCCGGCAGAATATTCAGAAGCAGTTTTTCTGACTGGGCATGTTCAAGGGTAAGCCGATCCTCTGCGCTGTTGACTGCTCTCACAAACTGATACACAATCAGAATCAGAAATCCCATAAGCAGAATCAAAGGAGGCATGAGATAGTCAGCAGCAACCACCCAGCGCGGAGGACCGAAGATTGCTGAGCCTCCATATACACGATAATAATACTGGAAACCAAGAAAGCAGCTCATCGCAAACAGCGCCAGAGCCCAGCGTGTTTTCTCCAGCCCGCGCGCAATCATCAGGAACGGCAGGATCGCCGTGATCAAGAAACCCAGAAGCGCCGGGTCATCTGCCTGGGCCGCAGTAAGAGCCGCAACATGGTAGTTCAGGGCGACGAGTGTCAGCACTGCTGCAGCGGTCTGCCTCTGTTTCAAGAGCAGATAACGGGCCGCCGAAAGCGGCACGATCAACAGGAAATAGTGGATCATCGAGAAACGATGGGTCTCCGCAGGTTCGGCGACAAAAACGCTCAAGAGCAGAAGAGTCGGCAGCGCGAACATCGTAATCTGCACGGGGCCCGTGATGCGAACGGCGCGCGCCTCACCCTGACTCAGGCCCGCAGTCAGTTGTGTGAGCTTGATCCAGTCGAGGGCCTTTCGTAAGAATGATGGCATGGGGCAGTCCTCTCTAGCGTTCTGTTTTCGTGCAAGCCAATGTAAGCCCAGCGAGTATTTCCGGAGTGCTGCAGACCCGCATGCGTTCTGTGAGCGGCACACGACGTGCCGCCGTCGCGCCGTAAGGCCACGGACGGCCGACAGGCGCGACCAGAATGTATGCGGTGTCTGCACGATCATTGCGGGAAAACGAGCCGGCCGGTGCGACCAGAATGTATGCGGTGTCTGCATGTAGTCACTCGCGGGAAGCGAGCGAGCTAATCCATTTCCCAAAATCCGGGTGTTCCTTTTTCGCCTTTTTTAAAATCGCCATCGGGTTTTTGGCCGGGAGAATATTGAACTCGGATTTCAACCATGCCGCAAACGCCGCGTTTTGCTCCTCGTTGTTGTCGGTCGCATCGAAGAAGTTTTTGTCGAACGGCTCCCATTCCTGGTTCGCCGCAAGGATCGACAGGAACTCCTCCCAGGTGCTCGCAAGAAGCGTCGTGCCTTCGCCTTCGCCGCCGAGGTAAACAATCGGGGCGTTCAGAGAAGTGCGTCCTTCATACAGCCAGATGCCGTAAAGCGAATGAATCCCATCGACTCCGAAGAGTTTGATCTTCGACCATCCGGCTTCGTTTCCGCGGAACCAATCCTTAACGGTGTCGTACCTGTCTTCATCAATCTCAAAGCTTCCGGCAAAGAACTCAGGATGCTTGTCCCAGTAGTTGCAGAGCGCCGCAAGCAGGGGCGGCACCGGGTGTTCGCCGAATTTTGCCGTCATGCGGCGAAGCGTTTCCGATTTCGCTGGAATTTTTTCTGTCTTTGTTTTCTTATCCTTTGCCGGTTTTGCGTCTGTCTCTTTCGCTCCGTGCGCGGTCAGAAGTTGGATGGTCTTTCCAAAATCGGCGCCGGTCGTTCCGGAATCTTCCTTCTTACCATCCCGAGCGAGTTTCAGCGCATCCTCTTTTCCTGCCTTCCGGCTTATGTCCGCCCCGGCGCGGAGCAGTCTTTCCACTGCGCCCGCATGACCGTTCAGAGCTGCACG
>CAZUJO010000416.1:0-3698 GCA_964619995.1 uncultured Leptospiraceae bacterium | reverse complement strand
CGGATTACGCCCGCATCTTGATGAAGCACAATCTTGATCCGGTTTATCCCGAAGTGGATGGTCTGCCGGAGTTCGACGAAGATGCATCCGAAGTGAAGCCTGAAAACGTGCATGACTGGAATCACCGAGTCGACCTGCGGCAGCTCTACACCGTCACGATCGACGGGCCCGACTCGAAGGATTTCGATGATGCGATCAGTCTGCACGTCGAATCATCCCGCCTGTGGAAACTGTATGTGCACATTGCTGATGTTTCGCATTACGTAAGACCGGGAACGGACCTGGACCAGGAAGCGGCCCGCCGCGCCACATCCGTGTATCTCGCGAATCGAGTTGTGCCGATGCTTCCGCCGGTTTTGTCTGAGAACTTTTGTTCGCTGATCGCAGACAGAAACAGGCTGGCCTTTACAGTCGAGATGGAAGTCAGGCCGGATACGGGAGAGATCCTGCGCTACCAGCTGTACAAATCCGTGATACGCGTGGATCGTCGCCTGACGTATGATCTCGCGGAGACGATGCTCGATGATCCGGAGAATATGCTCTCGCGCATATGGAAGCTCGCGCAGGTTCAGAAAAAATCACGGCTCGAAGCCGGCCGCATTGATTTTGATATGCGCGAACCGAAGGTCATCTACGATGCGCAGGGCAGAATTCAGGAAGTTCTCTACCGACAGAGGCTGAGATCGAGCATGCTGATTGAAGAATGCATGCTCTCGGCTAACATTTGCACGGCGGAGTTTCAGAGAAAGAAAGAAGCGCACACACTCTTTCGCATCCATGAACCGATGGATGACATGAAGCTCGAGGCGCTGAATCATTTCCTGCAGATCTATGGAATTGATCACGAAATCCCGGACACGGATCCGGAAAGCATCAATGAAGCGCTCGAAGTCGTTCACGCATTCACAGAGAAAGGGCGGTCGGTGCAGAAGGGGGCGCGCGACAAACTGGAAGGCGTTCCCCCCGACCGGGTGTTCCAAATGCTGATGCTGCGGTCGTTTATGCAGGCGAAGTACTCGGGCGAACCGATGGGGCACTACGGTCTTGGCTTCAAAGATTACTGCCATTTCACTTCGCCGATTCGACGGTATCCGGATCTGGTCGTGCACAGAGCCATCCACAATCTCTTGCTGAAAAAGAAACACACGTATTCGCGCGAAGAAATCGATGAGCTTGCCTTTCACACAAGCGATATGGAAAGAAAGGCCATGGAAGCGGAGCGCGATATCTGGAAGCTGAAGATGCTACGCTCCATTGAGCGAAGCGGTCAGACGCGCTTCAAGGGATTCATCACAGGCTTCCGACCCGACCGCGTTTTTCTGGAGCTTACGGACGTGAGCGTGGAGGCGATTGTAGTGCATTCGCATCTGACGCGCGATCTGGAATTGATCCTCCCCGATCCGTTTTCTGCCTATATCAAGAAGCTGAGCCGGCCTGCGTTTCTCGGAGAAGTCTGGGACGTGGTTCTGGAAAGACTGGACGCTGAGGAAATGCGGCTCTTTGTGAAGCCAGTATGGGCGTAGTCAAACGGGCGATCCTTCTTGCGGCTGCTGGCTTCTCCGTCTGGGCCTGCAGGTCGGCCGTTCCACGCGGAGCAGTGGAGGGCCATCTGGAATTTGAGGGCCGGACCCGCGAATTCATTGAAATCCCGGTCGAATCACCTCGGGCCATTCTCTTTGTTTTGCACGGGGGCGGTGGCACGGCGGCGCACATGATCCGGCTTGCGGAGAAACTTCCCGAACTTGCAAAGCAACAAGGAATCGTTCTGGTCTATCCGCAGGGAATCGGCAAAGGCTGGAATGACGGTCGCACAGAGGAAATCTCCGAAGCAACAAGGGAACGAATCAACGATGTCGGCTATCTTGAAAACCTGGCGCGGATGCTCATGCAGAAGTATTCGATTGGCCCGGACCGCGTTTTTGCAGCGGGTATCTCCAACGGCGGAATGATGTCGCAGCGCCTGGCATGCGACACGGACATGTTTCGCACGGTCGTATCCGTCGCAGCCAACCTTCAGGCGTCATATCAGGATCATTGCAAGCCTCCCGGTCATCGCAACATACTGTTCATTCTGGGCACAGAAGATCCGCTCGTGCCGTACCAGGGCGGCTTCATCGAAGTTCTGGGAAAGAAACGAGGCCGAGTTCTCTCGGCAGATGAGACTCTCGCTTTCTGGCGCGCTAAGAACAATTGCAGCAGCGAACCTCCGAGTTTGCGAAACATTCCCGACAGCTCAGACGACGGCACACATGCCGACGAGCAATGGTGGAAGTGCGACGGCGCGCGCATCGGATTGATTCGAGTTCACGGCGGAGGACATACATGGCCAGGAGGCCTCCAGTATTTGCCTGCCGCAATCGTTGGAAAAACATCTCGCGATTTCTCAGCCAGCGAGCGAATTGTGGAGTTTGCGGGGAGCCTTGAATGAAAATCGAATATGCGAATGACTGCACCGTAGAAGAGAATGATTCGTCGCTGACTCTGCTTCAGATCTCTCTGAAAAACCAGATCCCTCACATGCATGTCTGCGGCGGAAACGCGCGATGCTCAACGTGCCGCGTTCTGGTTCTCAAGGGCCATGAAAATCTTGAGCCGCGGAACGAAGCCGAGCAGATCCTTGCGACGAAGAAGGGGCTGACCGATGAAATTCGCGTAGCGTGCCAGACGCGGGCGCGCGGCGATGTGACCATTCGGCGCCTGGTCATTGACGCGGAAGATGTGCGCGAAATTGTTAGCACGTCCAGTCACACGACGGGCCGCGAGATGCAGCTTGCCGTGTTGTTCAGCGACATCCGCAGCTTTACAACGTTTTCCGAGAATCATCTGCCGTACGACGTCGTTCACATTCTGAACCGCTACTTCTCGAGTATGGGCGAGATCGTTCTGCGAAACGGAGGCACAATCGATAAGTACATTGGCGACGGGCTTATGGCGATCTTCGGTCTGAACGCATCGAGCCCGCGCGATGCATGCCTCGGCGCAGTCCGCGCAGCCGTGGCCATGAAATCGGAACTCAAATCCGTGAACGACTACTTGAAACGGACCTTCCAGGTGGAGTTTCGCATCGGCATTGGCGTTCACTTCGGCGAGATGATCGTGGGCGAAATGGGCCACCCGCGCAAGATGCAATTCACCGCAGTCGGCGACAATGTCAATGCAGCAAGCCGCATCGAATCCGCGACGAAGAAGGCTGGCGCCGAACTCCTCATTTCTGATTCTGTATACACGCACGTTCGAGATCAGGTGACGCGCGGCCGTATCTTCAGTGCGCCCTTAAAGGGAAAGACAGGCCGATTCAAACTGTACGAAATTTTTGATGTGAGCCAGGGGCGTGGAACCACTTCTCAGCAATTTCAGCTGCCCCTTCTCAGCAAGATGCAGATAGCCCAGGATACGTGGGCTTTCCTGCTCGATACCTCGTTGAATGATTATGAATTTCAGCCGGGACAATTCGCTGACGTTACGCTTCCTGAAATGGAAAATATTCCCGGGCAGGGAACGCGGACATTCTCGATCGCATCTTCGCCTTTTCGATCAGATGCGTTGATGTTTGTTTCGCGCATGCGCAACAGCGCGTTTAAGAACGCTCTCGCGGCATTGCCCGAGGGAGCTCCCGTTTTCGTAAGTCCGCCCATGGGTAAGATGCTCCTGCAGAATACGGATGCGCCTCTTGTCTTTATCGCTGGCGGAATCGGTGT
>CAZUJO010000415.1:0-3714 GCA_964619995.1 uncultured Leptospiraceae bacterium | reverse complement strand
CTTCGGACAAATTGCTCGCTTCGCTCGCAACTTCTGTTAGCTAAACGTTATACGCCATGCGCCCCGTCGGCCGCCATCCATGGCATTTCGAATCTCAGGTTTCGCGAGGTAGGCCCTCCATGAATCGTTTCAAATGTCCCACAATCCTTACCTGTTTCTTTCTTGCTCTGCCCTTTACGCGGCTCCCAGCCATCTCCGAGGCGGAGCTTGTTCGCCTTTATAACTCCGTGCCTACGCTTGAGGTTAGCGGCGAGTGCTGCTTCTTTCAAAAGTATGAAATCAAGCAATCCGGCGCCTCATGGACCATCCCTTCCCGGAACAACGGGAAAGCCTCTCTCATCTTGGATGCAGCCAATGGTTTTCTTCGCATCACCGACGACTTCGTCGCAGGTGCCGGTGGGCATGTTGAGCAAGAGATCGCAATTTTCTCAGCCAACAACGACCTCTACCTCGCCTACGTAGTTCGCTCCAAGGGCGATGGCAACCGCTACAGATACTCCATGCATCGGATAAAGAATGGAAAATTCGAGCCCCTCTACGAGAGTCCTTTCCCCGCAGTTTCCGTTTTTGACTACTTGCGCCAGCCCCTTCCTTTTCCCGCTTACAAAATTATGCCGTGGAATGCACCCATCGACCTTCGCCTTCCCAGAATCGGGACCACCATCTCAATGTGCATCGATTTCGACACTGTCATCTTCGCCGCGGGCCACGGCGACGCCAAAGATCTCCCATTCGTCAAATCCATCGGACAGAATCTTCAATCCCAGTGTCTGCTATTTCAATGGGATTCACGAAATGCGTCGTTCGTTGAAAAGGACAGAACGCCAGCAAGCAAACCAAGACCTTGAGCATGGCGCGCCCTCCGTGGCGCGCATGGCCGGTTCTCACCTTACAAGGCGCACGGCGTATAACTCACGCTAAAACGTTATGCGTAATTTGCGCTCCTATCTTCTGTTAACAGTCTCGCTGCTACATTGTCAGCTGCCTCTAAGCGGCTTTAAGCCGCCTGAGCAACACGAGACTCTCCGTTACTGCGATTCCGTCGATTTCGATACTTTCGGCCTCCCGCACCTATCCGCCTGTTCCGATACCCGCGATAACTCAAGATCCGGTCCTTTAACCATAGCAACGCTGCAGGACGGTCGAATCGTCCATTCTCTGCAGGCATTTGTCGGACCCAGGAGTTCAATGGATTCACAGCGTTTGCTGCGCGTTGTCTACGATTCAGGCAAGGCCGGCTTTGAGGAGGGTGTTACTTTAACCAGCCACCTGATTCAAATCATACCCAACCTCGGCTCGTCCAGCGGCTCCAAAGACGCACTGGCTGTCGTGGCCTTTTACGCCGCACCCGTACTCATCGGCACCACCCTCGGACTCACCTACGGCATTATTAAAGT
Organism: uncultured Leptospiraceae bacterium; assembly: GCA_964619995.1. Classification (GTDB taxonomy): domain Bacteria; phylum Spirochaetota; class Leptospiria; order Leptospirales; family Leptonemataceae; genus JAEUSB01. The sequence continues at coordinate 2,317 of CAZUJO010000415.1, read as the reverse complement.
CACCCCGGATGCCTTGCAGGCCCTCACCGGCAGCCTTGGCGCTGACGAACTCGTCCTTATTGCTGTTCAGAATTACACATACGACGATCGCTCTCGCCTTGTTCAAATCAAAGTCTTTGCACCCACTCAACCGGAGTCAGTTCTTTCCGTCCTATCCTATACTTATCTCGCCGATTCGCTGACTCCCGCCTCAGTGGTTCATCGAGACGGTTCCGGAAACATCGTAAGTGAAAAGCACTTCTGAACGGAGCGCAAACTACGCATAACTGCGACCACCCACGTTATACGCCATACAGGTTTTGGTCCTGACCTGAAAAAGTGGACGTAGAATCAGGCAACTGTCAGAATAACGGAGGTTGCAAATGGCAAAGGAAAAAAGGAAATTCAGCAAGGAATTCAGGGTAGAGGCTGTGAAGCTGGCGCTGGTCGGAGATCGGTCAATGAAGGAGATCGCTGACGAGCTGGGTATCGAGATCTGGCAAATTCCAGCTCCTTAAAATCAGAATCGGATCGTTCAGCTGGAGAAAGAGATCGCGGAAGATGTCTGAGCGCGTGTACACTAAATCAGGTCAGGACCAGAAACTTCCAAGATTAATCATCGTCGATCTCACCAATTATGGAATAGAAAAATGACAATACAATTACGTGACCACTTGAACGGCCGGCGGGATGAACTTGACTCGACCAGGCATCATACCCTGACTACTGACAGATGAACAATCATCTGGAATTTCTTCAGATCTTCAGGAGTATCCGATTTCCCAGCCGTCGTCCTCTTGGCCTTGAAATCGCTGACCAGATCCTTGCTGTTTTGCTGACAAGGCGCTATATAGATTGTGAAATAGACGTGACTGAATTGTGCCAGCAGTATCGGATCTGACAATGCTCGGGACAGTTCTTCGATTTCATTCTGCTGTGCTGCAGTCAACTGCCATATCCTGTCTGCTGGCAGGCTCAACGTTCTGCGCTAAGACAAACAGTTGCAATCCAGCGGATGTATCCTGCAGCGTCGCAGCTCTCTCCTTATACTCCAAAGTGACAATACCGCGTTTCGCTTATGTGACAAATGATGGTTCGGCCAGTGTTTCCCTTTTCTCGATTGACCGATCTACCGGCAGGTTGCAGTCGATGGGAACAATCGCCGCGGGTGTAAATCCGCAGGGGATCGCCATCGATCCGGCGGGGAGGTTCCTTTACGTCGCCAATTTTACTTCCGCCAACATATTCATGTACACAATCAACTCGACGACGGGACTTCTGACTGCGACTGGAAACATAGCAGCGGGCACCGGGACGACCGGTATCGCCGTAGACCCAACGGGACAGTTCGCCTATGCGGCCAATCAATCGGCAAGCACCGTATCTGCTTACAGGATTGACCAGACGTCGGGCTTGTTAACAGGCGGCGGTACCATTGCGGCCGCTACGCCGCCGGGGATAGCAGCTGATCCCTCGGGAAAATTTGTCTTCGTGCCAACCGGCAGCGGAAACACAATCGCCATGTACACCATAAACCAGATAACAGGCTCACTTACTGCCAACGGAACAATCGGCGCGGCGAGCAATCCGCAGGTAGTCGCCACGGATCCACTGGGCAAGTTCGCCTACGCGACTACGTTCGGCTCAAATACTGTCTCGCTTTATGTGATCAACCAGACGACAGGAGCTCTCACTGCCAATGGCACTGTAGCTTCAGGCGCTGGTCCGACTGGCATCGCCGTCGAACCGACGGGGCGGTTCGTCTACGCGAGCAATTCGACAGCAGGTTCCGTTTCAATATACACACTTGACAAGACTACCGGAGTTCTCACATCTGCGGGCAGCGCGGCTACCGGCACACTTCCATTCGGCATCACGATAGATTCTACCGGCAAATTCGCCTATGCAGTAAACAATTCTGCGAGTACCGTCTCGATGTATTCGATAGATCAGACCACAGGCGCTCTGAACGTGACCGGCACAATCGGGACCGGGAGCTCGCCCAAATTTATGGCCATTGCATCTTTCTCCGCGTTTTGAAATCTGGCAGGGGGCGCAATCACGCTGTTTCTACGTCCAAAACAGATCTGGGCTTGAAGCAACTCATCGAACATCTTAAGGCCACTAAATCATCCTGGCAGCCGCAAAACCTGTAGGGCGCATAACTAACGCTAAATGTTATGCGACATGCCCACGCCTGCTATTGATATGCGACTTCATTCTCTACGACCGCTCACTCTCGCCATACATGCCCTACTAGCAATACTCTCGGTACCATGCTTACTGGTCCCGGCATTCTTTATCATACCTCAACTCTTCGGCCTCGTTCCTATGTATC
>CAZUJO010000414.1:0-3722 GCA_964619995.1 uncultured Leptospiraceae bacterium | reverse complement strand
ACAATGGCCCTGGATCCGAGGAAGGCGCCGTCCTCCACGATGACCGGGCGGCCCTGCGGCGGCTCAAGAACCCCGCCGATTCCAACGCCTCCCGAAAGATGCACGCCTTTGCCGATCTGCGCGCAGCTGCCGACCGTGGCCCACGTATCCACCATTGTGCCCGTTGCGACGTAAGCGCCGATGTTGACATACGAAGGCATGAGGATTACGCCTTTTTCCGCAAACGCTCCGTAGCGGATCACCGCTGGAGGAACGACCCTCACTCCGGCTTCACGGTGGTCTGTGCGCGTTGCAATCTTATCGAAGTACGTAAGATCTCCGGACTTCACGTCTTTCATTTCGGTCAGACCGAAATACAGAAGAATGGCCTTCTTCACCCACGCCTGAACTTCCCAGTCGCCCTGCGATTTCTGAACCGCAACGCGGACTTTGCCTGCGTTCAGGAGAGCGAGCGTCTCAAGGACGGCGTCCTTTGCTTCGGGAAGTTTGCTGCGATCGTCGTAGGCCCGTTCGATCTTGTTTTGAAGTTCTTGCATATCAGCCTTTGCGCGGAGGTAGTTTGTGCGATAAGTAGTACGAAATTCCAGCCTGCATGCCTTCCAGATGCGTCTGCCATACAGTATCCGGATCCTGGCCGCGAAGGATTTCAAGGGTGATCGTGGGAATGTTTCTTTCCCAGCCTGCGTAGGTTCCGAGACTTCCCGGCGTGGGGTAGCCGATGTCTCCCTTCGCTTCCAGCCCGTTCAATTTACCCATGGCCTGGCCCAGGTCCTGCGAATCGCCGTTGAAATTTACCATCGGGTTTTCATAGGAATGGAGAGAGAAGATGACGGACGGGCGGAATTCGGAAATCATAGAAAGAATGGCCTGATTTTCGGGTTCGCTGCCTGCATGCGGCCCCGGATAGAACCGCACATTCGTAAAAGCCCCCGTCCAGTCCTTCGTCGGCAGATTGCGGTTCAGGTCTACGTTTCTGTGGTTTGTCCGGCGGTTGTCTGCGCATCCGTCGGGGTTTGCGCGGGGACAAATATGAAGGGTAACGCCGTCCGGGATGGTCAGCCTGTCTTTTTCCAGTTCAGAACGAAATCGTTCTACGAAGACATATCCTTCCGACTCGTCGCCGTGCACGCCGCCGATCAGAAGCACGGAAAGCTGTCCGGTTCCGTACCGGAAGACTTCTATATCGCGCTGTGCATGTGATTTTCCGAGGATCCGATGACCCAGCGGTTTCATGCCACACCCATGCCCTGATACTGAAATCCCATTCGTTTCAGGGATTCCGGGGGATACACGTTGCGTCCGTCGAAGATCATCGGTTCTTTCAGCAGCTTCTTCATCCGCTTGTAATCGGGTTCAAGATACGCGGGCCACTCCGTGAGGAGGAGCAATGCGTCGGCGCCCTCAATGACGGAATACATTTCGCCGTACGTAATGCTTTCGTGCAGGTGTGGCTTCGCCACTTCCACCGCAACTGGATCGCTGGCGCGAATCACGGCGCCCATGTTCGCAAGGCGGTTGAGAATCGTAAGAGACGGCGCTTCGCGCATGTCATCTGTGCCTGGTTTGAACGCCAGGCCCCAGGCTGCGAAGACTTTGCCGGATACGTTGCCGTAATGCTTGAGGATCTTGTCGACCAGGCGCACCTTCTGGCGTTCGTTGGTCTCTTCGACTTCATCGAACAGAGGCACCTTGAGCCCGCAGGCTTCCGCAAAACTGGAAAGGGCGCGAACATCTTTCGGGAAGCACGAGCCGCCGTAACCGATTCCCGCATTCAGGAACTTCTTTCCAATGCGCGAATCCGTTCCCAGGCCTGAACGAACGTCGAGATAGTTTGCTCCGAGCGCGTCGCAGAGGTTCGCGACTTCGTTGACGAACGAAATCTTCATCGCGAGAAACGCATTGCAGGCGTATTTGGTCAGCTCTGCGGAACGCACGCTCATGACGAGAAGCGGGTTGCCTGTTTCCTGCACGAACGGAGCGTAGAGCTCCTTCATCATTGCGGCCGAGCGTTCACTGTCGCAGCCGACGACGATTCTTTCTGGTTCCATGAAATCATCAATGGCGCGGCCTTCGCGCAGAAATTCCGGGTTGCTGACGACATCAAAGGGATGCTTCGCTCCGCGGCTGGCGGCGGCCCGCACCTGATCGGCCGTCCCAACGGGAACCGTGCTCTTTGTGGCAATCACCTTATAGTCGTTGAGATACTCACCGACCTTCTCGGCAACCGTCAGGACCCCGCTGAGGTCCGGCTTTCCGTCGCCGCGGTCCGGAGTCCCCACAGCGATGAATACGATATCGCAGTTCTCCACGGCCGCTTTCAAGTCGGTCGTGAAGTGGAGACGACTTCGCGAGTAGTTGTTCAGCACCATCTCAGAAAGCCCGGGCTCATATATAGGTAGAATTCCCTGCTTGAGTTTGTTGATCTTGTTCTCGTCGATGTCCACGCAGTTTACGTGGTTTCCGTATTCCGAAAAGCAAGTACCGGCAACGAGTCCCACGTAACCGGTTCCAACGACTGTAATTCGCATGGTCCGAACGTGCCGATCGGGGGCAGGGCGGCGACCCTTTTTTCACCCGGCTTTCATCAGCAATTCAATTGACCTCTTTTGAGGCACATAGACGATGAACGCGGCGATGGGGGACAGGTCGGATTCGACAATTGCGCTGCCTGCGCGCATGGTGCTGACGCGAGAGGGGATTTCCCTTTTTGCAAAGAACCCCGAGTCCATCAAAAAAGTAAAGAGTCGTGACGGAATGCAGCGCGAAGGTCTCGAAGCCGACGCCTTCAATGCGCCGACCGTTCAGAAGCTGATCATGAACTCCTTTCTTGAGGAGATCTATGTGCGTCTGCCGGATCCGCTGCGCCGCCGGGCACAGATCATCAGCACGAACAATCTCGTAGTCTATGCCGTGCTCTATAAGAAGCTTTCGCCGTCTCTTGCCCGCATGCTTTTTGAAAGCGTAGTCGTGCGCGAATTCAATCGAAAGAATCCCAAGAACTCCATTGTTGACCTCAAACACATCCCCGCCGAGAAAGTGGACGCCCTTCGCGCCACCCATTCGGCTCTGTTTGAGCAGATGGAAGAAGAGATCCGTGCCGACGTGCAGGAACGGATCGCGGGGAACGCCGCTCTGTCGGAGGAAGATAAAGTCGTTCGAGTGAGAAGCCTGCCCAAGTTCATCAAGTGGATCGATAAGCGGATCTGGTATTTGTATTTTATCATCTATCAAACAGCGATGAAAGAACAGATGCGCAAAGCCTTCGGCGGGATGATTGCGCTTTATCTCGAGCATACAAAGATCGCGACGCACCTCAGCAACATGCTCATGGAGTTTGTCCAGAATGCGGAGAAGTCGAGCCTGGAACGCATCATCGTAAGAAATCATCTCGCGAAACGCGAAGAGGTCGACCGGCTCCTGCGCGATCTTGAGTGGCGCACGAAGGTTGTGAATCTTGCGACGAAGAGTGATCAGATGGTCGAGATCGCCTGGAATATGAATCCTGAACGAAACTCTTTCGGCAAGCAGTACAAAATTCAGATCATTGTTTCCAACTTTGGACTGATCGATGAGGCAACCAGGGGAAACCTTGCAAAGAAGATGAAGACGAACGTCGAAGGCATCAACATTGCCAGCTTCTATCAGGACAGCGGCGATGAAACGAAACTCGGCGCCGGGCTTGGACTGCTTTACAACTCGTATCTGGAAGACATCTGCCGGGC
>CAZUJO010000413.1:0-3727 GCA_964619995.1 uncultured Leptospiraceae bacterium | reverse complement strand
GGTACTCATCCGCGCGAAGCTCCACATGAGAGCGACTCACCTGCGCATTCAGGAATGCGCAGCCGCGATGTGACGTAGACAGAGTGTACGCTGCAGTCTGCGACAAGGTGCCGTTCGTATCATTGATTCGAAAGGCAGTGGCAATGTTGCTTGCCCCTGAACCAAACGTGTAGTAGAATCTACCTCGCGCATCTATGCACGATCCTTGAGGCGCAGAATTATTCACACTGATTTGCTGCAGGAGCAACAATGCCCCTGTCATCTTGTTGATCCAATAGACGTAAGCTGTTCCCGTAGAATCTGTCATATACAGGTATTTGCCACTGGGATGAATTACAAACGGGATGTTCAGATTCGGAGTGGCGGTCTGTCCGAGAAGGGTAAGAGAACCATCATCACCTAACTGCAGCAAGTCGATGCTGTTTGTACCTGTGACATACACGAACCTTCCATCTGGATGCGGCACCAGATATCCGTTCCCGGTAGAGGTATAACTACCGACGGCTGTGGAAAGAGCACCTGCAGAGCTGATGGGAGCAGTTCTAATGATTGAATTGGATCGATAAAACAAGAACCGGGCCCCAGGGCTGATCGCAAGATAACTCCCCGTCGGCGTACCAATAGCAAATGTAGAAGGAGCACCAAACACACCGGCCGCAGTGCGCGAATAGACCAGAACATTTCCTCCAGTGTCGAGCACATATGTAATGGGGAGAGTTGGATGATTGACCGCTGAGTGCGAAAATGCGGTTCCGGCAGTATTGGAGGAGATGGTGGCGGGCAGAGGAACTGTCTCAGAAACAGAAAAAGAACGCAATCCGCCCGGGTTGATATTGCGTGGAACGTATAATACGCCGTTAGGCGAATCTACTACTACATTCAATGCATTCACGGCGGCCAGAGTTGAAGTATTGGTGAAAATCTGCGTGAGTGCCCCCGTAGTGGAATCCACCTGGAATGCCCACAGATCCGGAGAACTATATCCTACCAGGTACAGAATGCGCGGTTCCCAAACGGTTGTTCTGGAACCATCGGCCAGTAGCAATGCTTCGAGAGAATGATTGCTCTGGGTCATTGGCTGGCAGCCAAGCGCCAGAGCAAGCGCCAATGATATAAGAATGCCTGGCCGCATATTCAAGAAGCTTAGACATCAAAAATCGGGGATCAATGACGGAGAAATGTAAAAAAAAATCCAGTCCCGAGATGGGTTGCGACTCGAACTCAGTCTCAAAATATTCTGTGCAGAACCGGCAAAATCAATACCTTTGACCAACCGCGCGAAGGAGCCGGCTCAGAAGTACAATTCCTTGAAGATCCGTGTTTTTGCCATTGCAACCTTCTTTGTGGGCGCGCATTTTCTTACGACAGCTGGATGCGCGCGCCACCTGTCGCACGGCATCGGAGACTGGCCTTTCCTCATCGCGTACTACGATATCAGCTACCAGGACCTTTGCGCACCCTGGGTGACCGAATTTTCAGTCATTCAACCTGGGATGGCTGATCGGATGCAGAGCTATCTGCAGTATCAAGCATCTCTTGGCTCTACGAGCTCTGTCGGATCTACACGGTTATTTGGAACAGTCTATAGCGGGAATGCGAAGTGGGAAGGCGGAGCATTGGCGCCTAACGGTAAGATATACGGCGCACGTTTTGGTGCGGGGCCCACAATGCCTTTTCTTGAAATTGATCCCAATACCCTGACCACCGCCCTCGTTGGACCGGCCTCCAATACAGGCTCTGGCATGGTGCTTCTCCCCAGCGGACTTTTGCTGGAGATCCCTCATACGGGAGTAATGAATCCTGTTCTACTCAATCCGAATACAGGCGCGACCACCACACTGAGCGGATCGAACGGAGGCGTGGCTTGCTCAGGAGGAGTGCTTGCCCCAAACGGCAAGGTCTATTGCACAGCACAGTCTGGAACGTCAGGCGCGCTTGAAATCGACCCAGTCTCAGGCTCCGTGACAATTTTTGGAGCAGCGCAACTGGGACTGAACTACGGGGGCAGCGCCGTGCTGGGCCTCAATGGAAAGATTTACGCAGTTCCGTATGCTGGAACAACTCAAATCGCTGAAATTGATCCGAATACGCGCGGCATCACTCTATTCGGACCATCCCTGACAGCGAATAACTATTATGGTGGAATTCTTGCGCCTTCCGGCAAGATTTATCTGCCAGGGTTCACAACCTCCACTATTCTCGAAGTAGACCCGATAGCGCACACGGTCACCAGTTTTGGAAACACAGGCGGAGGGTCCAATTATCTGGGCGCCGCAGTGGCGCCTAACGGTCACATCTACCTGACCCCGCGAAGTTCTGCTGTTGTTCTCGAATTTGACCCGATCACCCATACGCAAACCACGTTTGGATCCGGGTGGGGAGCCGCGGTGACGGCGTTCGACGGTGGAATTCTCGCTCCCAATGGAAAGATTTATGCGTTTCCGCTTACTGGCAGCGGAAACAATCAGCAGCCGCTTGAAATCGATCCGAAAGCCAATGGCAACTACTGTCCTGCCGTCGCCAGATCCGCTTACTTCAACAAGTTTTAACCGCGCAGCCATACGTTCAGAGTGTTTGAATGCCACCTAACGTCAACGCTGGACGCAATACAGGCCGCGCATGGCTGAATTGCAGGCGGACTGAGACAAGGAGATCACAGTGTTTCCGGACGCACCGCCGGTACCGTACCTGCCACTATTTCCTCCGGTCCCGTCTGTCCATGAGAGGCAGGTAGCGCTGCTTACCCAGAATGCATCCATTCCAGTATAGTAGGTTCCTGCAGCAGCAATCTGGTTCGTGACAGTCCCGAACACAAACAGACCAGCTGAATTTGTGGTCCAGACCGTGGATCCATTGGCCAGGCGGTATTCCATGTTCGGATACATCACCCAGCCAACCTGCCCGTCGCCAATGTTCGAAGTGACAGTGGCAATGCGCGTTGTGCCGTCACTGATAAGGGCAGCATAGAAACCCCCACCCGCAGGCCTGTTTGCGTCCGCGTTGCACAGGCGATCCGCGCCGTTCACTCCTGTAGACCCACCCAGGTCTCCAAACCATGTGCCAGAGGTAGCGAAGATCTTACAAAATCCTTGCGTGTAACACGTTCGTATGAACAGGCTAGTCGAAAGTATGGGATTGCATCGCATGTCGCTAGCCGAGCAATTCGCTTCGTACGTACAATTCACCGTTCCCAGCAGGAAAAGGAGTGATGCGATTATCTTCATCCGAAACTTCATCGTGTCCCGGAGGTATCCTGGCGAAGACTCGACGGTTTGTCGAGCGCATTGTGACACACGCGGGCTTTCATGCGACCGGAACGTCAATCGGTCCACAACACTCATCGATCCACCTTCACGATTTCTTCAGGCGCGAAAACCCAATGCCGTCCGTCGCGTGCAGTAACATCAACAGCTGTCGAAGACCGTGAAACGCGTGCGGAGTAAATGCGTCTGCCGTCCTTGATTACCAGGTCCGAGTCAAAGCAATCTTCCGATTTCGCTCCCGTCACAAAGGCAGCGTCCATTGCAAAAGCAGCCATGTCGTCCTCGATGATTTCGCGCACCTTCTTCTTACCATAGTCTTCGGGATTGCCGGTCGGGATAAAGAGCATAGAAGTCCAGATAGAATAGTTGCCCGTATATTGAAAGCGATGAGGCTTGTTTGCTATATCGAGTGAAACGGCGACGTCGACCGTCAGCCTGCCAAAGTAGGTGGGAACTAAATCGAG
>CAZUJO010000412.1:0-3727 GCA_964619995.1 uncultured Leptospiraceae bacterium | reverse complement strand
TCCGTGGTGCGCGCCGGAAGACGCGCACCCGGTTTCAGTGCAATGCGGACCTGAGTCACTGGCGGTCGCGAGGCGGACGGTCCGAATGGCCGCGGTCGCTGTGTCCATGACCGCGATCTCCGCCACGATCTCCGCCGCCGCGATGATGTCCGCGATCTCCGCCGCGATGACCACCACGGTCGCCCCCACGATGGCCGCCGCGGTCTCCACGGTATCCGCCGCGGTCGCCTCCGCGATGGCCGCGGTCGTGTCCGTGATCGTCGCCGCCTTCGCGCGGTTCATCGTAGCGTGATGGACGTGAATGGCCGGATGCAACCAGATCCTTCTTGCCCAGCTCGATCTTACCCTGACGGTCTACGCCGGTTACGACCACTTCCACTTTGTCGCCTTCGTTCATCACGTCGCGCACAGAGTTGATGCGGGTCGGAGCCATTTTAGAAATATGCAGAAGTCCTTCTTTTCCAGGAAGGATTTCGATGAATGCGCCGAAATCAGCGATGCGCTTCACAGTGCCTTCGAAATGCGCGCCCGGTTCAACTTCAACGAAGAGATCCATGATGAGCTTCTTGGCGTACTCGTTCGCTTCGCCGCCGGAAGAAGCGATTGTAACGGTGCCGCTGTCTTCGACATTGATTTCGGATTTCGATTTCTCGATGATTGCGCGGATGACTTTGCCGCCCGGGCCAATCAGTTCGCCGATCCGCTCCGGATCGATCTGCATGGTTGTAATGCGCGGAGCATTGACTGCGATTTCCGGACGAGCCGCCGCAAGTGCAGCATTCATCTTTCCGAGAATGTGCGCGCGTCCCTTCTGCGCCTGTTCGATGGCCGCATCGAGGATTTCCAGCGTAACGCCGGTCAGCTTGATGTCGAGCTGGAATGCAGTGATTCCTTTCTCAGTTCCCGCGACTTTGAAGTCCATGTCGCCGAAATGATCTTCGAGACCTGCGATGTCAGAGAGAACTACGAAATCGTCTTTATCTCCTAGAATGAGTCCCATGGCGATGCCGGACACACCGCGCGGTATGGGAACACCCGCTGCCATCAAAGCTAAAGATCCGGAGCATACGGATGCCATGGAGGAGGAGCCGTTTGATTCGAGGATTTCCGACACTACGCGAATCACGTAGGGGAACTTGTCCTGCGGCGGCACCATTACTTTCAGCGACCTTTCTGCCAGGTTGCCGTGGCCGATTTCGCGGCGGCCCGGACCCGTGTGGCGCTTCACTTCGCCCGTGGAAAACGGAGGGAAGTTATAGTGGAGCATGAAGTTCTTGGCCTGAAGTCCGCTCAGGTTTTCGTATTTCTGAGCGTCGTTGCCGGTGCCCAGTGTTACAACGCCGAGAGACTGCGTTTGTCCGCGCGTAAATACCGCGGATCCGTGGACTCCTGGGAGCACATCGAGTTCAACAGAGATGTCGCGAATTTCGTCCAGTTTACGGCCGTCGTAGCGTACGCCTTTGGCGAAGATTTCGCTGCGAACCACTTCGTATTCAAGAAGGTAGAGATGTTCTTTGACTTCTTTGAGCGCGTTCGCAATGAATTTCTCTTCTTTGCCTTCCGCGCGCATCTTCTCTTCGAAGTGCTTTTTGGTTTCTTTGATGACTGCGTCGATTTCGTCCTGACGCGCGAGCTTGTTCTTGGTGCTGTTTGCCGCTTTCATTTTCTCTGTGGCAAACGCGTAGACTTCTTTCTTGAGCTCTGGATCCGGCAGGCGCAGCGCAATGTCGCGCTTCGCTTTGTTCATCTTCTTCGCCAGCGTCTCCTGGAGTTCGATCTTCTGTTTGATCGACTTGTGGCCGAATGCGATCGCATCGAGAATGTCCTGTTTGGAGTACTCGTGGCAGACGCCTTCGATCATGACGATGTGCGTCGATGATCCGGCAACGGTGAGCTCGATGTCGCTTTTCGCCATGAGCGATGCGCCCGGGTCGGCAACGAACTGACCGTCCACGCGGCCAACTACGGTCGCAGCAATCGGTCCGTGAAATGGAATGTCAGATGTGTGAATCGCAGCGGAAGCTGCCGTGACTGCATGGCCTTCGACCGCAATGTCTGGATCTGCGGAAAGGACCGTTACGAACACCTGCACTTCTGCGAAGAAGCCTTCGGGGAAGAGCGGGCGAATCGGACGGTCGATGATTCGTGAAATCAGTGTTTCGTGTTCTGCGGGGCGCGTTTCGCGCTTGAAGTAGCCGCCAGGAAATCTTCCGGCTGCGTAAGTTTTTTCACGGTATTCAACCGTCAGCGGGAAGAAGTCCTGTCCTTCCTTCGCTTCGGATTCGCCGCAAACGGTGGCGAGCAGCACAAGATTTCCTGTGCGATAAACGATGGCTCCATCGGCCTGTTTGGCCCAGTTGCCAGTCTCAAGTGATATTTTTCTGCCATCAACTGTGGCTTCTTCTTTGTACATGGATTTTTCTCCCGGGAGTTACAGGGCGGGGATGGGCAAAAGCCCGGCCGATTACTTGCGCAGGCCGAGCTTGTTAATGAGGTCTTTGTACTTGTCCTGATCCTTGCGTTTCAGGTATTCAAGCATCCGTCTTCTTTGACCTACGAGTTTGAGAAGACCCCTGCGAGATGCATGGTCCATCGTATTGGTCTTGAAGTGGTCGGTAAGGTTCTTGATTCGCTCTGAAAGGAGGGCGATTTGCACCTCTGGAGAGCCGGTATCGCGTTCGTTCTTGCCGTACTGGCGGATGAGGGTCTTGGTACGGTCCTTTTTTTCCTGTAACTCTGTCATTTCTGTTCTTAACTCTCTGGTTTGCGCCAGTTTCCGAATCGGCGGCCGGAGGGAAAGCAAAAATATGAAACGGGGCGCCAGGAACTCCTGCGGATTGCTGCCGGGAGTCGGGCGCTGCGGCCAGCCCCCGAAAGCGAGCAAGGCCGGGCCCCAATTTAGGGTTGAGCCATCGCTCCCGGCGTGAGCCATGGCACGGCATGCAGGGATTCACGAATCTGGCCTCCCCGAACCGGGTTTTCCAGCCAATCCCGCGGCAAATCCTGCACATTCTTGCCGCCTTTGCGATCCTGGCCGCCCCTTCCTGCTCGGAAAGCTACTCGGGCAAGACGCCGCCCAGGGCGGTGAAGGGTGTGCTCGACCTGCGGCAGTGGAACTTTGAGAAAGACGGACCGGTGACGTTAGCCGGCGAATGGGAGTTCTACTGGAAATCATTTCGCCCCCCGGAAGGCCCCTTTTCGCCCGCATCCGGGGAGTATCAAGAAGCGCCGCGCGTCTGGAATGGCTACCGGTCAGGTACAGAAGCGGCCGGTGGAGACGGCTTCGCCACCTATCGTCTTCAACTCCTTCTGCCTGAATCCGCGGAATCGCTGGAAATGCGATTGGAATACCAGGGCTCGGCGTACACGGCATACTGGAATAGAGCGCTCGCGGCGAAGGGCGGAGCTCCCGGAATGGATGCTGCGACGGAAAAGGCTGAGTGGCTGCCACGTTATGCGGAATTGTACGATGTGAAACGATCTGCGTCGCTGGTATTCCATGTATCAAACCACGTTCACCGCGTCGGCGGTCTGTGGCTCCCGATCACTCTGGGCACGCGCGAGCAGATTCGGGCGGCGCGCGATTGGAATCGGGTGGTGGAAGCACTGCTTGCGGGCGCGTTGATCCTGATTGGACTCTACCACGTTGCGATCTTTTTCTACCGGCCGCAGGAACGAGCCGCACTGTGGTTCGCATTGCTCTGCCTGAACGTTGCGCTGCGCACGG
>CAZUJO010000411.1:0-3749 GCA_964619995.1 uncultured Leptospiraceae bacterium | reverse complement strand
GGTGACGGCTCCGGTGTGAGTTGATGCGAAGAAGGATTTTCACGATTCCCCTGCGAAGAAAGAATACACTGTCTGTTGTGTCTCCTGCCTGAAAGATCGTTTCCCCCGCTCGAAAGGACATGGGTTCCAGACAGGATCGAATTGCCTCAATTCGCTCGGCGGGCATTTCGCGAAACACTTCGATCTTCTCGAGAGGGAGCGGTTCTTCGCGGTGAGAGTGATACAGGTTGTTTTCCTGGAGCACAAAATCTTCGGTCCACTCAAGAGCGTAATAGAACTCATCAAACACAATGATGCTTGAACCGCGTCCGAGAAGTCCCGCGTCCCGCAGATAGTTTTCCGTAGGGAGTCCTGGTGATTTGCCTTCCGGCAAATCGCTCAACAGAAGGCGTCCGCCGCTTTCCGACAGGAGCGCGCTGATTTGCTGCAGAGTATGAACGGCGGTTGAATCCATCGACTGTACTCTTCGCATGCTCAGAATCACAAACCGGGCGGTGACAAGATCCTGATTGATCATCTGAAACAATCGATCGGTATTTCCGAAAAAGAGGCTCCCCTGCAGCTCGTACAACACCGTCTGCTCTCCGTTAGCTGTAATCACCCGCTGCTCTTCCGGAAGGCGGCTTCGCTTCGAAGAAATCTCTGACCCGAGGCTTCGCTTGTGAACGACCGATCCGCGCATCTGCTCCCGGAGAAAGAAGAGAGCAGAAAGCGCGACGCCTGCGCCGGCAGCCGCCATCAGACTGAAGCGAAGCGCGGTGAGAATTACAGTGAGAATCACAAAGAAGTCGAGGATGGTGGCGCGCCGGCGCAGCAGGTTCAGGAGCCGCCAGTCGATCATTCGCACTCCGACGACGATCAGAATCCCCGCAAGAGCGGGCACGGGAACCCACGCGAAGAAGGGCGCAAGAAACAAAAGCGCGGCCAGAGAAAAAATCCCCGCAAGCGCCCCGGAAATTCTCGTGGCGCCGCCGCTCGAAACGTTCACGAGCGTTGCACCCAGTGTGCCGGCGCCCGCCATTCCTCCGACAAGGCCGGACGCGATGTTGCCCAGTCCCTGCCCCAGAAGTTCGCGGTTCGAGTCGCTTCGCGAATGCGTGACTGTATCCACCACAACGCAGGACTTGAGTGTATCGATCGACAGGATGACGGCGAGAGTCGCTCCTGCAATGAATGCCTCTTTCACAGAGAGCGCATCCAGCGACTGAATGCTCGCGAAGCGCGAAAGCATCGAGGAAACGGATATGTCAACGCGCAGGCTTCCCACGACCATTGGATTGGAAACAAGCGTGCGGTATTGCGGAAAGACGAAGGCCAGCGCACCGTATGCGGCAAGCCCTGCGCCCAGACCGAAGATGGGAGCCGGCACGGCAGTCGTTATGCGCGGAAGCAAGACCATGGCAGCAATCGTAACTGCGGCAACTACCAGGCCATGCCACTGAGTCTCCGTGAGCGCAAACGAGTGAAACACATCAGGTCCGCCGAAGAGGCGTTGAAACTGACCGAGAGCAATGATGATTCCAACGCTGCTCATGTATCCTTCGACCACGGGAAATGGTATGTATTTAATTACCTTTCCCCCTCCCAGGAGAGAAAAGAGAACCTGAATGATTCCAGCCGATACAATCACAAGGATGAGAAGAGCGACGATCGCGCTTCCGCCGCCGCCCGCGCGCAGGGATCCCATCCACGCTTCCGAAGTCAGGCCGGCGAGAAATGCAGCGGCCGGAGCGCAGGGCGATGAGATCAGCCTCGGCGTTCCGCCGAAGGCAGGGGCAAGGATGCCGATTGCAACAGCGCCCACGATTCCTGCCATGGCTCCCTGCGTGAGCATGGATGGATCGATGGCAGAGAACACGGTAATTCCGAACGCAATGGATTGCGGCAGGGCTACGAGCATGCCCGAAAGCCCGCCCCAGAGGTCACCTGCTGAGGGGAAATTTCGCATTCGAATCCGGCGTGCCTCCAACGTGGACGGTGACAACGAGAAAACGAAATTCTGCCGCGAAATTGGGTTTACCGGCGGCCTTTCGTCAGAACGCTGATCGAATGAAACGTGTGATGATCGTTGATGATTCGCTTCTCATGCGAATCGTTCTGACAACGCATCTCAAAGGATCTCCGATTCAGATCGTCGCCGAGGCGAAGGACGGAAAAGAAGCGCTGAAACTCTTTGAAGAGCACCGGCCGGAGATCATCACGATGGACATTACGATGCCTGAGATGGACGGCCTCACCTGCATGAAGAAAATCCTGGCGTCCGCGCCGGAAACGAAGATCATCGTCGTTACGGCCGTATCCGATCCTGCCGTCGCCCTCGAAGCCATGGAGAAGGGGGCATACGCTGTCATTCATAAGCCCGTCACCGCAGCGCAGGTTCAGGAGATTTTCGAGACAATCACATGATGGAAGCTCTGTCATTCCTGGGCCCGGAAAACAGGATCTTCTGGGCCGGCTTCCTCGTCGTTACCGCAGTCCTTCTGATTGCCACGGGCTTTCTCTCCAGAAAGAGATTTGGTCTAAAGCTCGGACTCGCCTTCACCGTAATTTCCGTTTCGCTCACATCGATCAGCGTTTTCTTCTATTACCAGGCAACGTACGAATCGCTCTACGCGGCGACCACAGCCCGCATCAAAGACATCGGGCGACTCGGTCTGTTTCTTTTTGACGATGACACAAAGCGTGCCATCATCCGGCTGAACGAAGAAACGGAGAAGCGTTCCGTCCGCCGCGACGCAGCGTTCTTGAACGCCATCACGCCCGGGAATTCAGCGGACAGCCTCTCAGAAAGCGATCTGAATGAGCTGCAGAAGGATGCGGAATTCTTGAGACTCGTTCAACAGTTACGAAAAATCAAGAATGCGACGCGCAACCGCGTGGTTCTCGAAGAGAATCTGCCGCAGGCTCCCCTTGACCCGAATGACATTCCTGTGATCCGCTACGCGAATGTATTCGTTCCAATTCCTGAGTCACCGGAAATCGCCCACGTTAAGTGGATTGCAGACACGGATTTTGAGCGCCTCGACGCAAACCACAACGGCAAGATCGACGACGACGAACAGGCTTCGTCTCTCGGAATGATCTACAACTACGCGGACGCATCCGAGGAAATCAAGCAGGCTCTGGCCGGAAACGTAAGCGCTACGCGCGGCTATATTTTTGACACGTACGGGGTCTGGGTGAGCGCATTCTTTCCTGTCTACTACAACGGCAAGATCATCGCGGTCCACTCCATGGATCTGGATGCGCGCAAAGAAGTGAATCTGGTGCGCACACTCTGGTTTGAATCTCTTGGCATCATTGCATTCTCATTTGTGATTTCCGTAGCCATCTCTCTTTTTCTCAGCCGTTATCTGGCAAGGCCGCTTGTGCTCATGCGAAGCGCGGCACGCCGTCTCCAGGCGCGCGATTACTCGGCCCGGGTCAACGTCAGGCGATCAGACGAGTTCGCCGATCTTGCGCTCACGTTCAATGAGATGGCGCAAGAGGTGGGCGACTACGCGCGCACTCTTGAGGAAAAAGTTACAGAACGAACCGCTGAACTCGAAGAGGCTCGCAAAGAGACAGGACGCATCCTCGCTACTGTTTCGGACGGATTGTTCCTTGTTACAGAAGCAGGCCTCATTCGAGGCAACTATTCAAAATCCCTGGAGAGAATCTTCCCCGGAACCGAAATTGCCGGCGCCAATCTCGCAGAACTGCTGCGGCCTCTTATCTCTCCAGAGAAACTAAAAAGCACGGAATCCTAC
>CAZUJO010000410.1:0-3762 GCA_964619995.1 uncultured Leptospiraceae bacterium | reverse complement strand
GTTTCGACCTTTGAACCGTGGGAGGGGGCCGCTTGCCGATCATCCAACCTCCTTGCACGAGGAAATGGAATGGTATCACTCGCTCGTAGAACCACACTTCCCAGGTGGGCGCAGAGTCATCTCTTTCAGATGATGTTGGAGGTCCTACATGTTGAGCGTGCATGCACACAAGAACAACCAGCAAGTTGGCCGAAATCCCCCATGCGCGAGCGAGGACCCGGAATTCGGCCCAGATCACCCCTGAAATGCGAACGTTCCAGCGCACAAGGCGAGCGGCAGGTTTCTGGTATAGGCTGCGTGCACGCGAACGAATGGCGGGGACTTTGAATCCCGGCGAATTGCGAGTGCGCGCAAGAGCCATTCGCAGCCAGACATTCATGGACAGCCCTTGAGCTGCCGCAGAAGCTCGAACGAATCGCTGCAATTCTGACGTCATAAGCAGCGTCACGGGCGAGTTAGGCCCGTACGAAAGGGTCCATAGTTTTTCAGTATACGCCTGCAACTCTGTCACAAGCTGCAAGGTAGTAAAAGCGCTTAACGTTCCGCGCCGGTCACCAGAAAGTTTTCGATCATGCGGACACCACCTTCCGTAGCGAATGACTCTGGATGAAACTGGATCCCCTCAACCGGAAAATCGCGGTGTCGAATCCCCATCAATTCACGTCCGGAATCTGACGTATAAGCGCTAATTTCAAAACAATCCGGAAGTGTTGATGCATCTACGATGAGAGAATGATACCGCATCGCACTCAGCCCCTGAGGAAGCCCGGCAAAGACGCCCCGGCCGTCGTGCTCGATAGCCGAAACCTTACCATGCATTGGCAACTTTGCCCGGATCACCCGGCCCCCATAGTAGTGGGCCAAACCCTGCATACCGAGGCAAACGCCGAGGGTCGGAACGGTTCGCGCAACCCCTGTAAGGATACCCGCACAAACCCCGAAGTAAGCCGGATCATCAGGACTTCCGGGGCCCGGAGAAATTATGATTCTGTCGTAACCGCGATCCTCGATCTCAGGCAGACTGATTCCGTCGTTTCGAAATACGTCAAGGGTGCCGCCGAGTGACTCAAGAAGCTCCGCCGCAATCTGGTAGAGATTGTACGTAAAGGAATCATAGTTGTCAACAATCAGGACCTTCATGTTGCCTCGATGAAGGGAGCGAGAGCTTTGCGCATGCCTGCCAGTTTGGCCTGAATCTCGGCGTATTCCCCTTCTGCGGTACTGTCAAAAACGATTCCTCCAGAGGCCCGGATGAATGCTCTCGTCCCCCGCGCAAACATGGACCGAATTGGAATAGCGAACGTGCAATCGCCGTTAAATCCAAAATGCCCGACTGCGCCGCCATACGGCCCCCGCGGATCCTCTTCAACTCTCTCAATGATTTTCATCGATTCAATCTTGGGGGCTCCGGACAGCGTGCCGGCCGGGAAGGTGGCTGCGAGCCCTGAGAACATATCGTGATCCCGCTCGATAATGCCAACGACCTCGCTGGAAATATGCTGAACATGACTGAACCGTTTGATGTCCATCAGCCTGCGCACTTTTACAGTGCCGGGTCGGGCGACTCTTCCAAGATCATTGCGGTGCAGGTCGACGAGCATATTGTGTTCGGCGATTTCCTTTGGATTGTTCAGAAGCTCACGCGCAAGGCGCCGGTCTTCGGTTGAGTCTCCGCCGCGACGAATCGTTCCTGCCAGCGGAAAAGTTTCCATTTCGCCCTGACGAAGGCGGAAAACGAGCTCAGGGCTCGCGCCGAGCAGAATTCGGTCCGCAGCTTTGACGTAGAACATGTGAGGCGATGGATTAATCGACCGAAGAGTCTTGTAGATTGAAAGAGCATCGCCATGAATCTCAAAATCTGAACGAAAACCGATCTGGCACTGGAAGGTATTCCCCAGAAGAATTTCCTCTCGCGTGCGTTCCACCATGCGCGCGTGCTTCTCCCGATCGACAGAATCCCCGAGAGCCCGCACCCGGGTCCGGAGCGTACGAGACGGCATGCCAAGGAGTCGACGCACATCTTCGGATCGATCGAGCCGGTAATAGAAATAATACGTCTCTCCGGTCATTGAATCGTGAATGAGACCGTCCGTGTAGACACCGAAAACGAATGCATCAAAATCCGGGTGAGAGCGGAGCTCAACAGAAGGTTCAAAGAAGCGCGTCGCGTCGTAACCGAGGTAGCCGACGAGTCCGCCGCAGTAATTACGAGAAATAATGCCGGTCGGTATGAACTCATGTAGGAGCTCATACGGGTTGGGGGACGGGATGAGCTGATCGCCTACGAAAAGACCGTCGACGGTGCCTCGAAGAACCTTTTCCGGGTCAAAGCCGATGACCGAATAACGCGAGTCAGAAGTCCACTCTCCGAGTGACTCAAGCAAGAAGCAGTGATCGTATGCCGCCTCAATCCGGAGAAAGAGGTCAAAGAAATCCAGGTCCGGCAAACGGACGTAAAACGGCTTGGATGGGAGGTCCATCTGCATGACGATGGCCATTCGAGGCAAACCGCCCCGGGCGAAAACTGAAAATCAGCGCCGATCCAGGCTTCCCTCGACCTCGAGTCGAATTCGCCCCAGGAGAAGAGCGGTCTGCTTCTGAATCACCGCGATGTTTTCCGGCGCAGCCAGTTCTTTGGTGCCCTCGCTGACGAACTTCCTGAGAATTCCCTTCATCTGTTCGCGCCCGTCTTCTGAACTGAGCGCCGACCTGAGTCCGTCTTTGATCGCGGCCTCTACTGCGTACATGGCAAGCCGAATCGCCGGTCCAAGCGGAGTTCGCAGGTAAGGCCCCATTGCCTGATACGTGGAATGAATGACCATGCCCGTAATCTGCGGCTCAACGTCAGGCAGCACTGTGTCGACGACGCGGTCCAGCTGCGATTCGAGCAAATCTCGCGTCGCCTTGAGCGACTCGTTCTCTGAGACATCTTGCAGGCGGGTGTTCTCCGCCATCTGCGCAAGCTGGTCGAGGATATTTACGAGCACAAGGCCTGATATCTCCTCTGAGATCAAAGCCGCGTTGTCGTGGATGATTTCCGGCATGATTCCCTCACCAGGGATGAGGCCGGCTTTCTTCATTCTCAAGTAGAGCGGAACGGCCCGGAGCAAGCGAAGCCACGCAGCATGGTGCGGCGGGATCAAGTTTACGATTTCGACAGCATGGCGAACGGGGAACATATACCACTTTCTGTGACGCTTATGGCGAATGGCCAGCGCCCAGCGGACCAGAAAATCAAGCAGGAAGAAGGCCACAAACCAGACATCAATCTGGTAGAAGTAATCCCGCATTTCGCCGTCTTCATCAATCCAGCGGAAATAGTTGCGCTTCATCAAACGCCCAACCTGTCGATCGAAGAATAGCTGTTCGGTCGCAATGCGCTCAAGCGTAAGGTTGTCTTTCGACCAGAAACGCGCGAATGCGTCCTTGGCCGATTCCATCCCGAAGTGCTTGCGCATGTTGTTCTTTATGACTTGCAGAGTTCCGTCTTTTTCGGCGATGCTGAAGTGACTGAACCCGGGCTTCTGATCGATCACTTCGCGGCTGAGAGTGATCAGGTCTGCGAAAAAAATACTCGGTCTCTCCGAGTTCAAGGATAGCCAGCAGATTCGGAGACGCCTTGAGGCATTACCGGATGACGTATTTCGCAAGGTCGACGATAGCTTTTACGCTCTGAACCGCAAAGATGAGGCCTGGAAGTCACTCGATCGTTATGTTTCCAGCCATCGAGGCTCTTTTCGCTACAAGGGCACGGTTGAGGTC
>CAZUJO010000409.1:0-3768 GCA_964619995.1 uncultured Leptospiraceae bacterium | reverse complement strand
GGCGAGTAGTGCATGCGGCGCAGGGTGGTGCGGAGGGCTTCGATCAAGGTCATGGCGAGTCTCCGTGCGCCGCGGGGTCGAGCGTGGCGCGCGGGGTTCTCGGCGCGGAGCCGCGATGGTTGCGTGCGGAAGGGGCGGTTACGAACGAGGGGCGCCGGTGGGAGCGGAGCGCCGGTGCAGTTGGGCTGCACGTGCGTTCGGGGGTTAGGCCGCGAGCGTGTTCGGGGGATAGGCCGCGAGCGTGTTCGGGTGTTACGCTGCCGCGGGTTACTACGATGTTAGGCCGCGTCGGGAGAAGAGGCGCGCACAACGGACCCGGCGGACCTCTCGGGATTGGTGGCGAGTGCGCCAGAGCGAGCATGCGTTACAAGCAGTAGGGCGACGGCGATCGGCGAGAGAAGCGGAGGGAGCATGGCGGACAAGTTCTGGGATGAAATCTGGAAGCAACTCAAGAAGAAGGTTGGGATGGGACCTGGGCGCCCACGCAAGGGTCAAACGATGATCAAGACCGGCACGGACTCAAGCGGTCGCGATACCCGGCGAAAAGGTCCGCACATCGGGTCATCGTCGGGACGATAGAGTCGACAAAAGGAGCGTACAATGGGACAGAAGCACACCAGCCGATACTGCAAGAGCTGCAACAGCAACACTCTTGCAGTCGGAGATACACCCAATCATACCTTCCATCTCCTGCTCTCGATCTTCACCGCAGGGCTCTGGCTCTTCGTGTGGATTCCCAAGCTTCTCTGGCCCACGTCGTTCCGATG
Source organism: uncultured Leptospiraceae bacterium (assembly GCA_964619995.1). Taxonomy (GTDB): domain Bacteria; phylum Spirochaetota; class Leptospiria; order Leptospirales; family Leptonemataceae; genus JAEUSB01. The sequence goes on along the minus strand of CAZUJO010000409.1, from coordinate 3,001 downwards.
CACGCAGTGCGGAAGATCGATCTGAATCTAGTGTATCAATCACTGACACAAATGGTGAAGCAGGTATGCGACGCGGCGGAGCCCTGAAGTCAATCGTCGATGTATTCGTTCAAGTCGAGCGTGCAGAGCGAACCGCCCGTCGTCGCCACCGCGATCTCATGGCGCAACAACAGGCGGAAATTCGTCACGATCGGTTCTTGGAGAAGCAGAGAGAGCAAGAACTCGCACAGTACGAAGTCGAGGAGTTTGAGATTCGTATCGAAGAACTCCTGACAGTTCATCATGAGTGCGTCGGCCCGCTTGATTGGGAGAGAATTGCAGCAACGCCAGAGCCGCAGGTTCCTCCACCGCAACTTCCCGCGCCCCCCGTGCTTCAGCTGCCGTCTGGATCATATGCCGCGGAGGCGGAACGTCGTCTGGTCACCTATAGTCCGAGTTTGACGGATCGAATGTTCGGTCGCGTTCAGAGGATCCAGCAAGAGCTGGAGGCTGGGGTCCTTCAGGCCCGCGAGATGGATCGACGGGCTCATGAGATGGCGCAGCAAGAGCATCTCCGTACGTACGCCCTCTGGAACGAACATGCTTCACGGCTGCATGCACAGTGGCAACACGAGCAAAACCTCAGCAGGGCGCGTTGGCAGCAGACGGTCTCTCTTGCGCAGAGCGTGATCGCAGGCGATCCGCGCGCGTACACGATGGTGCTCCAACAGTCGCAGTGCCTCGCGGAGTTAGCAGAGAAGAACTGTGCTCCCGAAGGGAACTGGATTGGGAGGGGGGCGGCCGAGGTCCTTCTAACCGTCGACCAATCGGCTGACCTGGTACCGACGGAGCGGAAGTCGCTTACGGCTGCAAAGAAGCTGTCTGTTAAGAAAATGCCCGTCCGTGAATCTATCGAGATTTACCAGGACTTCGTGTGCGGGGTCGCCATCCGAGCCGCGCGTGAGCTGATGTCGGTCCTCCCGCTCCGCGGCGTACTGGCAGGAGTAATCTCGCCGGTCCTGAACAGGGCAACGGGGCACCTTGATCCCGAGTTTATCCTGTCGGTCTATATCCCCAGAGACGCCGTCGTGGGACGTGACTTCACTCGCATCGATGCGTCCGACTTCGTGAGCTCGCTCACTCATTCGATGAAGCTAAAAAAGGGAGTGGGCATGGATGCAGTTCCTCCGCTGGATGCCGAAGGGCTTCTCGGGCGAGGCGAGCGAATCATCCCGTGGTAGTGGTGCTTCTCATGCCTAACAAGCCGATGGTGCCGACCGCTACTCGTACCCTCGCGGAACCCGCGCGGCGCCCGATGCGGCGGCACATCGGCCAGCCGTTGGGTGGATGACGCGAAGACGGAAAACCGCTCGACCTGCGATCCGGTTAAGCCACCAAAACGAAGAAAAGGCCAGCGACGTTTTATGAGTAGTGAAAAATCCAAAGAGAGCAAGCCCGAGGTAAAAACAGATGGTCGAAAAGCCGACTCGTTCGATGTCCTGATCGCAAATTCGATCTTTCCCGACCCTGCGGCCGTATTCACAGCTCGTGCGATATCGCTTGAGGAAGCGAAAAAGACGGCTTGTGTCGTTCTGGATACAAATGCGCTGCTCGTTCCTTATGGAATTGGTGCCCAGACTCTCTCCCAGATCGAGCAGACCTATCGTCAATTGCTTGCCGAGCAGCGCCTCTTCGTTCCCGCGCAAGTTGCGCGGGAATTCGCGCGAAACCGTGTGACGAAGCTTGCTGAACTTCATCAAAAACTGTCGAAACGTCGCAGTCAACTGCAGTCGTTTCGACAGGGCAACTACCCGCTTCTGGAGCGACTTCCCGAATACAAGAGATTGCTTGACGTAGAAGAAAAACTGGACTCGCTGACTTCCGAGTACCGAAAGCTCATTGCTTCGGTGGTCGATCACGTACGGTCATGGGAGTGGAACGATCCCGTAAGCGTCCTTTACGGAGACGTGTTCTCTGCCCAAGTCGTCGTCGGTACCAGTAAATCTGAAGAGGAGATCAAACGTGAGCATCTCCGAAGATTTCTCCACAAGATTCCACCAGGGTACAAAGACGAGTCGAAGGATGATGGAGGGGTCGGAGATCTACTGATCTGGTTGGCAATTCTTGAGATCGGCGCAGTTCATAAGACCAGTATGATCTTCGTATCCGGAGAAGAGAAGGCTGATTGGTGGCACCGCAGCGAGAATCAACCACTATATCCAAGGTACGAACTGGTCGACGAATATCGTCGTGCGTCTGGAGGCAAGTCATTTCATATCATTAAATTTTCTCAACTGCTGGAACTCTTTGGTGCGAGCAAAGAGGTAGTGGCTGAAGTTCGCGAAGAGGAGAGCGCGAGTAGCGATGTTGTTCCGCTCACTGCACACGCCGCAATGAGAATGAAAGGCGTTCAGGCGGAGCGCGCAGTCGCCAAGTGGTTCATGGAACAGCGATATACGGTCTCGCCTGCGCCAGCACACGACAGATACGACTACGTCGTTGATGGGGCAGCCGGAAAATTCGCAATTGATATCATTTATGCTTCCAGTGAATCGCCAATAGTCCACCGCCTGCGCGAAAGAAACCTGTTCTTTCGCAGACGTGCTGGAGAGGAACTGCGGGCCGAAGATCTGCAACCGGCTGTTGTTGTGGTTTGCGAGACTTCGGAGGTCGTACTTCAAGCAGAGCGCGCTTGGGCCAAACTTGATCCAGCGTTTCGCCTGTGCACTGGAGTGTTGGACTCAGAGGGACGATTCCAGGTTTCAAAGTCACTGTAGTGGAGAATCACCCAACAAGCCGATGGTGCCGACCACTCCCACTTCACCCACCGCCAACCCGCTTCACCCACTGCGGCGGCACATCGGCATGCCGTTGGACGGCCGCGAGGAACGAGTGGCTACGGAATCTCTACGGCTGGGAACGAGATGAACGATGACCGATCAAACTCCAGACGACGACGATTTGCCTTCTGAGAGGGTGTTTACGTGAGAATGCCGAGGATTTCATGCGATTCTCCGCAGCG
>CAZUJO010000408.1:3192-3778 GCA_964619995.1 uncultured Leptospiraceae bacterium | reverse complement strand
GCACTCTACCGCGCCATTGCGGGGATGGAGTGGGTGTTGCCTGTGACCCGAGTGAATAACAAGCTGGGGATGAGCTTTGTTCCAACTACGCAGGTCCTCTCCGATTCCCTCACAGTATTGGTTTGCGCCGATGAGGGACACTTTGCTGTATTTCAGTCCAGCCTACACTACCATTGGGCCTGGGCGAATTGCAGCACAATGAAGGGAGACATACGGTATTCGCCGAGCGACGGTGTTGAGACATTTCCGTTTCCGGGCGATCTTCCGCGTGGTTTAGTCTCAATTTCGCGAGACTACATCGAAAAAAGGAATGCAATTGTTCGGGAAAGCAGGCGCGGACTGACGTCGATCTACAATGCCTTCCATGACCAGGGTGAACAGGCTAAAGCAATCCAAGACTTGCGTAAAGGCCACATCGCGTTGGACCTCGCCGTCCGCGATGCATACGACTGGTCTGGCCTGGATCTGGAACATGGTTTCCATGAGACAAAACAGGGAATTCGATTCACAATCAGCGAGAAGGCGCGGCAGGAGGTGATGGACAGGCTCCTGGAGTTGAATCACAAACGTTATGCGGAAGAGGTGG
>CAZUJO010000408.1:0-3182 GCA_964619995.1 uncultured Leptospiraceae bacterium | reverse complement strand
ATTGCATGAGAAGACGGAGAAGGCCGGGAAGAAGGCGGCGGGGGGGAAGAAGGTAGAGGATGAGGGACAGGGGGAGTTGGGGCTGTGAGGTGGGCACTCGCAGTCTGCGCATTCATTGTCTTTGGTTGCGCCGCGATGCTCGGTCATGCAGGTGTAACGAACTATTACATCGTTGAGGACTTTGCACAGTATCTCAACCCGGCCGCACCGCTCGCGCAAACCGAGGCGAATAGCGAGGGTATTGCAGGGATCGTAATGTCTGCGCTGTCCGTATGCTCGGCTGTTGTCCTGACCTTCCTGGCCGCAACCGTCGGCAAAAGTCGCATTGGACTACAATTCTTCTTCAAGTGGCTCATTTTCCGGAATCCTCCGGGATTGTTGGCTCTCCTTTCAGCCGTCCTGTCTGCTTTCTTGATTCTCGGGCTGACAGGGTTCCGACAGACTCCTGCCATTGAATACTCGATGAAAGCCGCGTTGATTAGCGGCATGCTTGGCCTGGGCGGGTTGCTTTCAGAAGCCACTAGGATCGAGACCTTGAGCGGTCTGAGGCGGACTTTGGGGCCAATCATCTCCCAATTTGTGAAACAAGAAAGTCATCTGAATGCGACACGAGTATTCGAGGAACTAGTAGAGAATCTCGGTGATCCAGGTCTATCCTTGTCTATTGCTGAGGAGGCCTTCTTCATATCAAGAAAGCAAAGCCAGCAGCGCCTTGCTTTTCTGAAGTTCGTGCTGGTGAAAATGCAGGATTCTGGCGCCAACACCTATGAGCTAGTCAAGGCAGCATGTTACCGAATCAGGCCGCAAATAGACGAACCGGATTTTGTGCAGACCATTCAAGCGAAGATCGACCTTCTTTATGGCCATTATTTACGAAATATTGAGCGCGTGCGACCCGGGGAAGAAGTCTTTCTCTATGTCCGTGAGCAGTTTTTCTTTGACGCCCTCAAGAACATCACCGGAGTAGAAACAAATCAGAAACTCGTGGATCTGTATCACTACGCAATTGCCAGGGGGCATCAGTTTTTCCTTGAGTTGCTCAGTGCCCCGGAAGCCCGAAGAGTCTTTCCGCATCTGGGGCGCCTTTTGACTGGGTACTCGGGCCTGCTCTCTCTCAGTGGAAGCATACTCGCAAATGATGAATGGCAATCCCTTATGAAGCTTCACCTGCGCTATTCACGGATAGTTGCATACAAAATCATTGATCTCGTAATCAAGGGCGTCCTTGATCCCCAACAGTTGCGCCTCGTCGCGGCCTTCTTTCGAGAGAAGGGGGTTGGACCGCCCGAGCTTGATATCCCGTTCTGGCATTTTGAGGAAGAATATGTCTCCGAGCAAGTCCACGTCATACACAAAGACGGATACTTCTTTTTTCTATGCGCCTGCTACGTTCTCGATCTCGATCTCGATGCTGCGATTCTTGACGTGGTCGCCGACGAATCTTCTCAAGAGGCAGAGCTCGAAACACTTGCAAGATCCGTCCGCGAGTTCTGGCCGACTGACGCCAGCATGCTCTCCTACGGTGAGCGCCGCTTCCCGGATTGGCTCTTGCGGCAGGAGGCAAAGCTCAGTGAAAAACTGACCGATCTGGCAAAGCAACGTGAGAATGCGCTGGTCAAGCAATCGATATCAAGGCGACGTGAGCGCGCTCTGGGGAAGGCCATCCGCGCCGCTTTGTTCCGCGATTGGCCGATGTTGCGGGTTTCCAGGATGGCAAACCAGAGCTTTCGCCAAATTGATGTTCAGGTCGACCTTACGATGGACAAGAACCTGCTGGTGGACTTGCCGCGAAACGCGATCGATGTCGCTACGCCGGAGATAGGCCGCCTTGTGCAGCAAGCATGGTTCGGGCACCTCATTCGCCAGTTGCCCATCGTCGAGTTTTTCCGAATCAGAAGTGCCGGTGAGCTCGATGAGCGACTCGGCGCGGGTGACTTTGCCGTCCTGGCCAGCCGCCGCCTCTCGGTGGTTGTCCGAGAGATGTTGGTGATGCCAAGCTGGAGTGCGCCTGCAGGCTTTGATCTGGTAGCGGATCACAATGGCACGCGACTCCTTGTGAAGTTCGTTGATTTCATCGACGGGTTCAGGGTTTGCCGTCTGGTCGATGGGGCATTGCCCATGCGTTTTGACTTGCGGTCAGTAAGGTTTGATTTTGAAGGGGCAGACTCCTTGAAAGTGGCAACTGTGATCGGGGGTCGTGTTGCCGTCGCTGACACGTTTTCAATGCGCGGTGTCATTTTTGACAGAATGGGGCAGGCATCACCGCCAGTCGAGGAAAGGTCAGATCTCACGGATCCGGAGAGCTAAATGGATCAGGAAACGATAAGCGCGATGCGAAAGGCCGGCAAGGATTTTCTCGGGCCTCGTGGGAAGGCTGCCAGAGAAGGGTGGATTACCGAGCAATGGTGCGCGGCAACCCATGAGGGCAGCGATGCAGCCTCCGATTGATCATCGATTCACGTATCTCCTTGGAGCTGGCGCCAGTGCGGAGGCTCTGCCCGTCGTGGCGAACTTCGCCGAAAGACTGGACTCCTTCAAGGGGCGCCTATCCAGCGCCACCGCCTTTCATAATCCCGAGCCTGGAGGCACGCAGGAACGCCTGCTGAATGATCTCACAGGTCTGATCAACAACGTGAAATTTGCCGCCTCGGCCGACACACAGGCCAAGCGGCACTATTTGCAGCGTCAGCAACGCAAGTATTCAGACTTAAAGATGCTCCTGTCCCTGTTTTTCCTCGTGGAGGAAGCACTGGTGCGCTTTGACAAACGCTATGAACTTCTTTTTGCGCAACTATTGGAGCAGGATCCCAATGACGGCGTCAAGCTTCCAGGGCGCATAAAGATTCTGAGCTGGAACTATGACTTGCAGGTTGAACGCGCCCTGAATTCTTTCATGGGACTCTCTGGCCAGAATATCAACAACCTTTTTCTGCAAGTCCAGTCCTTGCCGGTCGCCGGCCAGACGCAGCCAGGCGATATTGATCTGAACCGTTTCGCAATTCTGAAGCTCAACGGAATGGCCGGAGCCCATACAGCCGATCGTCGGGCCGTGCGCCATTTATTTGAGATCAGCCCAGGATTCAGTCAAGACGACCTTTACGCCACCGTTATCCGACTATACGACACGTACTTGCGGGATCCGGAAAGCATGGCGCCGGAAATCTCATTCGCCTGGGAAACGC
>CAZUJO010000407.1:0-3781 GCA_964619995.1 uncultured Leptospiraceae bacterium | reverse complement strand
CCATGGGAGTACCTTCGGCATTCATTGGACGGAAATTTCGGGGGAGCGCCTCTTTCTTTTAAGAAATTCCACGGGCGGGCACTTGCGGATTTCAGTCAGCAGGCTCCTTTCCCGGAATGCCGATCAAATCAGTCTTTCTTGCGGCCGTCTTTCCGCCGAGGCCTTTCCATTAGGGCGCTTTTGCGGCTTCAGGCTTTCTTCCCGTCGGCTTTTTGCCTGTGTAGAATCCAGAATAGACTCGCAATGAGAATGAGAGAAAAGACGCCTGCGGCCAACGAAAACATGGCAAACTTCCTGGCCCCGATCAGATAGTCACGAAGGTGTACCACGGACAAAACTGCCAGAGAAAACGAACTGAGCCATGTGAAAACCCGCTGACTCTTAAACACGGAAATCAAAGCTGCCGTGCCGGAAAGAGCCATGACGGCGCTCAGACAGGTGAGGACGATTTCACCCGGTTGATGTCCGAGGACGGCGCCAAGCACGAACACCCATCCCATGAATGTGACGAGCAGGGTGCAGGCAGCCGCAAGAAAGACGACAGTCGCTCGAAAGGTCCGCATTGGCGTAGATTGTAGTGCCCGATCCGGCATGCATCCCTGTCGCGCAGAAGACGCCGGCTAACGTTATGCGCGCTCGAAATAGCGCGCCCGTTCCCAGCTCGTTACCTGCGCATCGAACTTTTCCTGTTCAACCCGGAAGAAGTGAACGTAATGTTCCACCACATCGGCTCCAAACGCATCCTTGAGCATGTCGGACTTTTCGAGATGCGACACTGCATCCGGAAGATTGGCGGGCACGCGCGGCAATTGTTTTGCGGAATACACGTCCCCTTCGAAAATTCCGGGCGGTTCGATCTTATTTTTGAGGCCGTCGAGTCCGGCCGCAATCGTGGCCGCAAATGCAAGGTACGGATTGCAGTCGGCGCCGGGGAAGCGCGCTTCGATGCGAAGTGAATTGCCGCTGCCCACGACCCGGAAGCCGGCCGTTCGATTGTCGTGGCTCCAGGCGATGTAGACGGGAGCCCAGGACTGCGATAGATAGCGTTTGTAAGACGTTGGATAGGGCGCGTAGAAGGGCATGATGGCGCGGATGTGCTGCATCCAGCCGCCCAGAAACCAGCGGAATTCGTCGGAACATTTAACGGGACCGAACTGTTTATCTCCTACGAATACATTCCGCTTGAAATCATTGTCCCAGAGGCTGAAATGAAGATGTGAGCTGGAACCGGCCAGTTCTGTCTTCCACTTGGCCATGAATGTGACGGCAAGATTCTGGGCCCAGGCGATTTCTTTGATGCCCTGCTTGAAGAGTGTATGGCGGTCGCACATGTCCAGGATCCCGCAGTAGCGCAGATTCAGCTCATGCTGGCCCGGACCCCATTCGCCTTTGCTCGATTCTACCGGGATGCCGCTGTCATCCATGTGTCTGCGAATGGCCGCGTTCAGGCGTTCCTCTTTCGTTCCCTGGAATATATGATAATCTTCAATATAACTGCCGAACGTCTTGAGGTTGTCGTATCCCTTGGCCGCGGCGGTTTCGTAGGTCTCATCGAACATGAAATATTCGAGCTCGCTTGCGCCGAGAGCGGAGTAACCTGCCGCGCGAAGGCGTTCGATCTGATGTTTGACCATGGCACGCGGAGCGGCCCCTACCGGACGGTGGGTTTTCTCATTTTCCAGGTCACAGATCACGACCGCGGTCTTGTCGAGCCAGGTGAGCTGGCGAAGCGTGCTCATATCCGGGGCGCAGTGGAAGTCTCCGTATCCTTTTTCCCAGCTTGAGAGCTTGTAGCCGGGAATGACATCCATCTCCATGTCAACGGTCAGAATATAATCGCAGGAATGCATCCCGTCTTTCGCGACGGCGTCGAGGAAAAACGATGTCGTATAACGTTTCCCCATGAGGCGGCCGTACTGGTCCGGGAACGCAACGATGACCGTCTCGATCTCGCCTTTTGCGTGCTTGTCTTTCAGCTGATCAATCGTGAGCATCCCTTTCATATCATTCCTCCGGTTTCCGGCTGAGCAGCCGTTTCTTTGCGAAGACCATAACGGTATAAAGAATTCCCAGGGCCGCGACGCCTGCAATGATCCAGTGCATTTTTGATTTCAGCACGTCCACCATCTGAACGGGTGAATTGAGAAGCTCGGGATTCTGACCGAGAACCTCTCCTCCATACCAGCTCAACACAATACACCAGAGTCCGGCGCCGACGATCGTCCACAACGAAAAGGTTGCGAAATTCATGTGGAAAACGCCGGCAGGAATCGAAATCAGATGCCGAATAACGGGGAGAAGACGGGCGAAAAAAATTCCGGCAGATCCGTAGGAGTTAAACCAGGCTTCAGCCATTTTCAGTTTTTCGGGCGGAAGAAAGATATACTTTCCGAATCGATACAGCAAAGGACTTCCGACAGCCCGCGCCGCAAAATAGCTGATGGCTGATCCGACATAACTCCCGATCGTGCCCGCAAGTACCACCAGCCAGAAATTGAGCTTACCCTGTGCGGCCCAGAACGCTGCGGGCGGCATAACAACTTCCGAGGGAATCGGAACAATAGAACTTTCGAGGGCCATGAGAAAACCAATCCCGGCGTAACCCCAGTCATGAACGAGATTGAACCAGAGGATAACGAGATTGTGCAGTGTTTGCATCATAAAGTTCGTGCATCTCGCACCCTGTCGGAAGACTGGCCAGCAATTTTTCACCCGGTCGGCGGCATGATTCTGTTGACTCCTGGAAAGCAAGCGATGAAATCCGGGCATGGGGGGATTGACGAGCGTGCGCTCCGTTTTCTTCGAGAGCCGGACGCTCCTGGTCCGCGCCTACCGTCATACGCGCGAAGACTGGAAAACGCTCGCCAGGGCCACGGGCACGTTCGCCCTCTGCCTCGCTGTGGTTTATGCGGCGGGTGTGATTGTTGTCATGCGAATGACTCCCATGCTTTCTTTTGCCGGACCGGAATACATCCGCGAAACACAGAACATCGTTCTGAATCTTTTCGCAATGCCGTTTCTCGCCTACTTCCTCGGAGGACTGCTGCAGTTCTTTCGCGAACGAACGCGCGGCAGCTCTGCCCCGTACATTCTCTTGATCAAGGGACACCGTCATTATTTTAGAATTCTATTGTATTGCGCGGCGTACTATGCCGGCTATCGGGCCTTCGTGCGCACGGTAGTTGGGATTGAGGATTATCCGCTCGACCTGAGGATGCGGATGCTTGCCGGTCTGCCGCTTTTTGTCTGGGTCATTACCAGGGTATGCTTCGCATTTGCATTTGTAACGGAGCAGGACGCAGGGCCGAAGGTCGGGATCAAATCCTCTTTCATTCTTACGGGCGGCCGCTTCTGGCGCACGCTTTTTGTTCTGTTTCCCCTCCCCGTTTTTGTGGCAGCGGCCGGATTGAGCATCGGGCTTTTGCCGCATCCGCTCCTGGTCGGCCTGGCTGTGGTCGTGCTGGGAACATCGCTCCCTTTCCTGATCTCTATAGTGTTTCTTTCGTATTTCTGGGTTTTTGACCGGTACCGGCAGGAGCCCACGGTCGTGCAGATCGCCGCTGTGAACGGATTAAGCCGTTAGGCGTCATTCTCGTTCTGGTCTCGTTCAGACATTCAGCCAGCCGGGAAGACCAGTGCCCCGGCCCGCAGGAGCAAACCCGCAAGCAGCGCTCCCGCGGCCCCGCCTGCCATCGATGTTAGAACGGCCCCTCGCAATGAAAGATATCCGGCGCGGATGCTTTCGCGCAGAATCCAGAAAGACAGCGGCAGGTTTAAGAGC
>CAZUJO010000406.1:0-3803 GCA_964619995.1 uncultured Leptospiraceae bacterium | reverse complement strand
AGATACGCGGCCGACAGTCCGCTCCCTCCATAGAGAACATCAATCGGAATAAACTGTCTGATCAGAAGCGGAGCCGTGATCATCTCCGGACGCAACGACAGCATCGTTTCAGGGGCCGTAGCCGCAACCGCGGCAGGCGGACCGAGCGTGGTCGCATAGATGAAGATTCCGCGAAAGACGGAGACGAGCGCTCCAATGCGCAGGTAGTCCACACAGGCCTTCGGCTGGAAGAAAGCAAGGACCAGAATGAAGACAAGAACGCCTGGAAGCCAGACCGTCGAGTTGTAAACCGCGAGGCTTCGGTCTGCCGGAATCCATTCGTGCATGCGGTCGGCCAGCGACGGCCCCCTGTGCGTCTCTGCGAGAAGGCAGAGGCTCTGCATGAAAACGTAGGCGATGTACTGGTAGAAAATCCCGAGGAGAATTTCGCGCTTCATGGAACGATCGTATCCAGAAACCATGGAGAGCTGTTTCCGGCAACATCTTCCGCGCGAATGCTTACGATCGCCCCTTCCCGCGCTGATTCCCGCGGCACGCTCACTGCAATGACACTGCGGTCCGCCTTCCACTCAAAAGGATATTTGTTTCCGTTCAAGAGAACCTGGATCGACTCCGGCCGCACTCCGCTGCCGGCGTCCGTGAGATAGTATTCGCGGAACCACGCTCCCGTTTCCGGATCGTTGTCTTCGCGCGTTTCTTCTGTCAGCGCGCCGAAGAGCATCAGCCGTTCTACTTTCGGCGGGATTCGGTCAAAGAGCGGCACAACCCAGCCCTCGCCGCGCAAAGGATAGTCAAACGATCCTGCCTGCCCGGGACCAAAGAGGCTGACCTGGCGGCTGATCGCATGGACAAAATACAAGGATGCGCCCGGCGGCGCGCCGCGATAGCGAAGGCGCAGGGATTCGCCGGGGGCGAGATCCCGCTGGCTTGCGTAGAACGCTGGCCCGGCAGGGGCAAGCCCGTCGCGGAGCACACCCGCAGGCAAGGCTGCCGGCGAAACGCCAACTTTCCCTTTTGTTCCGGCCACAAGGACGTCCGCAGTCGCCCCGCCCGCAGATGAGGTCGCATAACCTTGATTCAACGAAGGCTCTGTAAACTGGAAGGCCGACACATCCGCCTTTTCATCAAACGAAACGTGAAGCTCGGATGCATTCCCGGCTGCGTCCGAGGCTGTGATGACGATCTTTCCTTTCTGCGCGGGATACTCGGGACGGTCGTAAAGGTAGTAAAAATATTCGCGGCCGATGACGGTGAGCGTTGGATGATAGAGCGCATCCGCAAGAAGCAGCTGCTGCGGCGCAATGGAATCGACCGTCTTCGAGAACAATTCATGGCCGTCTGCGGACAGGCTCAGACGATAGACGCCATTGCGATTCAGCGCAGCCTGCGTATCAAAGCAGCCCGCAAGAAACCGCGCCGGCCCTGGCGGAAGGGATGCCGCGAGATCATAGCCGCGGCCGTTTTTTACGGCGGGAATGCGGTAGCGTCCGGCAGGAGTTTCTACGATGAGCTCAATGAATTCCGGCGCCGTGTCGTCTTTGATTTCCATCCCTGCAAATGCGAGGGGATTGCGGTAAATCCCGTTTTCGCGCACTTCAAAATGCAGATGCGGCGGACCGAGTCCGCTTTCACCGGTCCGTGCAATCTGCTCGCCCTGCTTGAACGTAAACCACGGAGGAGGAGATACGACCGCGATGTGGTCCGGCTGCAGCAGCCTGAGCGCAAGGCGGAATTCTTCCAGGTCTCGGCGCGCGCCGCGGAAGTCGTTGAGATGCCCGAATGTAAATTCGTATTTCCCGCTGCGAAGAAACAGGCCGTTGCCGTATCCATATTCGGATGTGTGAATGGTCGATACAAAGCCGTCTAACGGTGCGAGAACCGGGATGCCGTTTTGATCGAATGTCTTGATATCAACGCCGTGATGAAACCGCCCCGCAGGGCGGTACTCGCCGAAGCTGCCCGTGACGCGGACGCGAATCGGAACCGGGGTGACCAGTTTTGTGACTGGATCGGCGCAGACAACACAGAGAGACAACGCGGCGGCCGCGGCCGCGAGAATTCGCTTAGCGTACGACAGCAAAGGACACCAGATCGTCCAGACGCGAATGCTTGCGCGTCTGCGGATTGTACGGATCAAGAACCCACTTGCCGTCCACCACAAGGCGATACGAGTATTCGCCCGGCGGCAGCCGGAGCCTCAGGCGGTAGATGCCCTCTTCGTCGCGCTTGAGCCAGTCGTGGTCTGCATTCCAGTTATTGAAATCGCCCACAATGGAAACGTTCGTTACGCGGCTTCGACCGGCTGCGCGGCCCAGGGCCTTTTCATGCGCGGCAAACTCGACAAGACGTTCCGACCCCGGCTTCGCCTCACGGAGGACGCGGAACGAAATCTGGCGGTTTGTGTCTTCCTTCTCCAGTTCGTATTCGGAAATGTAGCCTCCGAGACCGTCGTCCGTGCGCTGGGGATTTCGCGGATCATGAAACCAGATGCCCGCGGACTGGAACTTGTAACGATAGCGCCGAACCCGGACCCCTTCTTCGAGTTCGCGAATGGGCAGAATATAGAAGAAAATGCCGTTCCGGTTGCGCTGCATGGCCAGGGGCTTCCAGGCGCTGAAGTCGCCGGCCAGCGACACGTCGCTTGACCGCAGGGCTTCGCATGTAAACAGAATGCCCTTTACCAGGCCGGGTTTCGGGCCGCGCCAGTCGAGGACCCGCACATACCGGGGACTGACAGACCGGCGCAGCTTCTCGATGGTCTCGAGCGAATAGACTACCGGGTCGCCCTGGGCTTCGGAAATCGCGGAGGAGTCGTAGGACCCGACCCACTCGGCCTGGAGGCTGGCGGAAAAAAATACAGACAGGGCGAGTGGAAGAAATGCTTTGAAGATCATCTACCATAAAGTGTCGATAATCAAATTGCGATCCCTTGAGCAGTTTCCCATAAGTAGAGACCCGTGGCCGAAGAAAAGATCGAATTAACGCCGGAAGAGCTGAAGCAGGTAGGAACGCTGCTCGAGCCGTTGACCCAGCAGGGCCGGCCCCTCTTTCCTATGGAAGAGCACTTTAAGTCCGACCTCGGCGAAGTGGATCGACTGCTGGCCGACGGAGAAACGAGCGATGAGCTGGCCGAAGGCGGCGAAACAGACACGGCAGGCCTTGAGGACCTTGATCTGGGCTCAAGCACGGACGGCGCAGGCGCCGAGGGTGCGGATTCATTTGATATCTCGAGCACCGATTCGCTCGATTTCGGCGAACCTGCCGGGGAAACAGCGGCGGGCGAAACCGAGACAGCCGACTTCGGCGAAGCAGATTTCGGCACCCCGACCGACAGCGATCCGTTTGCATCGGGAACCGAAAGCATGGACTTCGGCGAAGGCGCCGGAGAGATTCCATCAACCGATCTTTCGGAAGCGGCCGATGCGGGGGACCTCGGATTTGACAGCGCTCCTTCCGCTGCCGCTGCGGATGATGCATTCAGCTTCGACGATTCTTCAGCTCCGCAGCCGTCGGAGTCGGAAGCAGACTCCTTTGATCTCGGCGGCGAAAGCCACGACTTCGGCTCGGGCATGTCGCTCGACACCGATCCATTTGCGTCGACGGAAATGCCTGCGGACGAAACCGCAGAGAGCAGTTCTGCATCCGCATTCGACATGGACACAGACCTGGGCGCTGCGGGCACAGAAGAAAGCACAGCGCCCGACCAGTTCGATTTTGAAACCACAGACGAAACACCCGCGCCTGCCCTCGAAACGACCGGCGGCGGCGATGCCTTTGCTGACTTTGAGAGCGCAGGTCCTTCC
>CAZUJO010000405.1:0-3818 GCA_964619995.1 uncultured Leptospiraceae bacterium | reverse complement strand
TCTGGAGCGCGCCGGCTTGATTTCAACGACGATTCGCGCCCAGGAGCGTCCGCGCCGTCTCGTCGTCGCGCCCCTCAAGCGGGCCGTCGACTGGATGGAGAAATACCGCAAGATGTGGGAGAAACGTTATGCGGCTCTCGATGTCCTGCTCGAAGAAATGCAGTCGATTCAAAGACAAGGAGTTCAGAAGAAATGAAACACGATCAAAAAACCATGACTATGGAAATGCGCGGCGATAAGGAAGTCGTCGTAAGCCGCTGGTTTGCCGCGCCGCCGCAGCTTGTATATGACTGCCACACAAAGCCAGAACTCATGCGCCGCTGGCTGATCGGGCCGCCGGGCCAGACGCTCGAAGTCTGCGAGGTTGATCTGAAGGTGGGCGGCAACTACCTCTACGTCTATTCGGACGGAAAGAAGAATCGCATCGGTGTGTACGGTAAATTCAAAGAAGTGATCATTCCGGAGCGGCTGGCGAACACGGAGAACTACGCGCTCGACATGTCGGCATTCAACCCGAACGGACCCGAGGATCCGAACGCCATGGTCGAAACGCGCATCTTCACCGCGGAAGGCACAGGCACGCGATTGACGCATATCTGCAAGTATGTATCTGCCGAGGTGTGCAGAGCGACCATCGAGTCTGGCGCCGGCCCGGATGGACTTGCGCAGTGCTATGAAGAGCTCGATCGGCTGCTCGCGAGCTCATGATGTCTTGAATCCTGCTGCCCGCGGCCGCAAACGGCTAACCAGCAGGAGCTTTCGACGGATCCTCAAGCCATTTCTGAATCATCGTCTGGGCCTTTGCCGTCATTTCGGGAAATGCGCGCATCTGGTCCGGGGTGAAATCAGAGAGAACATATTCTGCGACATCATCATCGTCGGGCCGGCCGACCCCCAGACGGATTCTGTGAAAATCCGGACTTCCGCATTTTGCGATCAGGTCCCGCAGACCGTTGTGCCCCTTGTGGCCGCCGCCCACTTTCCAGCGAACTTCGCCAAACGGGAGTTCGATCTCATCATGCAGCACGACGACGCGAGCCGTCTCCACAGGATACTTTTTGGTAAAATCGCGCACGCCGCCGCCTGAGAGATTCATGAATTCAAGCGGCTTATAAAAGAAGATTTCGGATTTGTTTGTTCCTTCGGCGCGCGCCCATTCGCCCCGTTTGTCTTTCGTGAACGGGCCGGCGCCGAGCGACTCCGCAATGCTGTCCACAGCGATGAAGCCGGCGTTGTGCCGATTTTTTGAATATTTCTTACCTGGATTGCCCAGGCCGACGAAAAGGAATCGATCTGCCACAAGCCGAACTGCACCGCGGGCGGGCCTGCACAATCAGAAAATAAAGTTGTTCTACGGGCCGATTCCTTTACCTTGATCCATCATGACTGACGCCCATCTTGTGCTCGCGCGCAAGTATCGACCGCGGATTTTCAAAGAAGTAGTCGAGCAGACGCTGGCTGTAACTGCCCT
Organism: uncultured Leptospiraceae bacterium; assembly: GCA_964619995.1. Taxonomy (GTDB): domain Bacteria; phylum Spirochaetota; class Leptospiria; order Leptospirales; family Leptonemataceae; genus JAEUSB01. The sequence continues at coordinate 2,347 of CAZUJO010000405.1, read as the reverse complement.
GAAAAACGCGGCCGATCACGGACGCATCGGGTCTGCGTATCTCTTCTCCGGCGCCCGCGGCACCGGCAAAACCACGATCGCGCGAATTCTCGCGAAACGCGTGAACTGCCTCAGTCCAAAAGACGGCGAGCCTTGCTGCGAATGCGAATCGTGCGTCAGCATTCAGAACGGCTCTTCGCTCGATGTGCAGGAAATCGACGCCGCTTCGAATCGGTCCATCGACAACATCCGGGACTTGCGCGAAAATGTGAAGTTCCAGCCCATGAATGCGAAGCGAAAAGTCTACATTATTGACGAAGTGCACATGCTGACGAGAGAAGCGTTCAACGCTCTCTTGAAAACGCTGGAGGAACCGCCGGAGCATGTGCTCTTCGTGCTGGCCACTACGGAACTCAACAACATTCCCGAAACGATTCTTTCGCGCTGCCAGACGTTTGCGTTTCGCAAGGTCCCGTTGAATGTTCTTCAAAACTATTTAAAAGACATTTGCGCGCGCGAAAAAATCAAAGCGGAAGACGAGGCTTTGTTCTGGGTGGCTCGCCGCGGCGACGGCTCCGTGCGGGACAGTCTTTCATTTCTTGAGCAGAGCATTACGTACACGGAAGGGAACGTCACAACAGAGAAAGTGAAAGAACTCGTCGGAGCTCTTCCGCTCGATCTCTATGTGGGTCTGACGCAGATGCTGCTCGACCCGAAGACGAAGTTCCCTGAACTCGTCGAACCGGTTCACCGCCGCTTTGACGAGGGCGCCGATCTGAAGCGCTTCATCTGGGATTATCTGGACTTACTTCGCGCGCTTTCGCATGTCCTGCACGGCGTGGATCGACCCGAATTCGTGGGGCTTCCGCCCACAGACATTGCGCGGCTCAAGGAAGCATTCGCGTCCGCAGACCCGGCCCGCATTCAGGCCGTCTTCGACTCGATTCACAACATCATTGCGCGGGCGCAGACTCTGCGCCTTGAGAACTCTTACGAAACGCGTGTTCTCATAGAGATGGAACTCCTCAGGCTGCACGAAAAGCTTTCGCGCCCGTCTCTGTCTCTTGTGCTTCGCCGCCTCGACAAGCTCGCAAGCGCGATTGACAAAGGGATTCCGTTCTCAACGGAAGATGAAATTCAAAAGACGTTCCTCGGCACTATGGTTGATCCTGCCTCTGTTCCGGCTCTGGAGTGATTTATGAACTTCTCGGAAATGTTCAAGAACCTCGGTCAGATGAAAGCGAAGGCTGAAGAATTGCAGGCGAAGATGGCCCGCCTTCAGGTGACGGGAGAAGCGGGCGCTGGCATGGTTCGTGCCACGGTGAGCGGCGACGGCAATCTTGTGAAGATTCAGATAGAGCCGAACCTTCTGAACCCGCGCGACAAAGATATGCTTGAAGAACTCGTGATTTCAGCGGTGAACGAGGCAATCAAGAAATCACGCGAAGCTGCGGCCCACGAAATGAAGAGTCTTACGGGAGGCTTTCCCGGCTTTGATGAAATGTTCCGCCAGGGGCCCTGATGCTCTTTCCATCGCTAGAAAACGCCGTAAGACTGCTTTCCTCTCTTCCAGGAATCGGGCAGCGCAGCGCCCTTCGCATCGCCTTTCATTTGATTCGCTCCGATTCTGAAAAATCAGAAGACCTGGCCGAAGCGTTGATCCGCCTGAAAAAAGAGGTGCGCTTCTGCGCAAGATGCGGGTCGCTTTCCGATGCAGACCTGTGTCCGTTCTGCCGGGATGAAAACCGGGACCGCTCCGTTGTCTGTGTGGTCGAAGAACCGGGAGACGTGTATGCGGTCGAGAAGACCGGCGAGTTTCGAGGGCTTTACCACGTTTTGATGGGCGCGATTTCTCCGTTAGACGGCATTGGTCCGGGTGACTTGAGAATTTCTGAGCTCGTATCCCGCATTTCCGATGAGGACTCGATTCGCGAGGTGCTTCTTGCAACGAACCCGACGCTTGAGGGGGATGCTACGGCCGACTACATTGCTATGGCTCTTGCGGGAAAGCCGGTGAACATCACGCGCATTTCGCACGGCGTTCCCACGGGAGCCGCCATCGAGTACGCGGACAGAGCAACGCTGGGGCGAAGCATCCGTCAGCGGCAGGATTTTCGGAGGGAGCCTTGATTCGCAGCTTTTTTCACACGCATAGAAAGACGCTGGTTGGACTGGTGCTGAGCGCCGGCGCGCTGTATTACATTTACAGCCGCATCGACCTGGATCTTCTCCTTCGAGTACAGACGGATTTTCACCTCCCCTATCTGTTCGCGTTTCTCGGCGCTCTTTTCTGCACGTATTTGGCGTTCGCGCTGCGCTGGTGGCTTGTCAATGAGAGGCTTGGTTCGTTCGCCACATCGTTCAAGGC
>CAZUJO010000404.1:2596-3825 GCA_964619995.1 uncultured Leptospiraceae bacterium | reverse complement strand
GGTTCTGGAAGGGCGAACGCGACGAGGAAAAGCTGACGGGATACGATACGCTCTATCGCTGCCTTGTGACGGTCGCTCGCTTGATCATGCCGATTGCTCCATTTCTCGGCGAAGAGCTCTATCAGGGGCTTGTGGTTTCACAGGTGAAGGGCGCGCCTGCGAGCGCAAACCTTGCGGGATGGCCTGCTGCGGATCTTAAGAAATTCTTCGATGATAAGATCCTTGAGGAAGGGGATTTGATTCTACAGGCTGCATCGCTCGGCCGCGCTGCGCGCGCCGCTTCCGGAATCAAGATCCGTCAGCCGCTTTCGCGCATCCGTCTTTTTGCCGGCAGCGCCGGCGCGCGGGAAGCAGTGCTCAGGAACGAAGAGGTTCTGAAAGAAGAACTGAACGTGAAGGAAATTGAATTCCTGAACGACGCGCAGGGGCTCGTTGACTACAGAATCAAACCGAATCTTCCCCGTCTCGGCAAGCGCCTCGGCGCGCACATGAAGGCCGTTCAGGAATACTTTAGAAACATAAAAGATCCGTCCGCTGTGGCGCGCACCGTGCGCGAAGGCACAGGCGTCGAAATCCAGGACCAGGAAAAGAAGCTTCTGCTTGAACCTGACGATTTTCTGATCGAACCGGTTTCCGCAGAAGGCACTGCGGGCGTCGAGGGCAACGGTATGACCGTGGTTCTGGATACAAAACTCACTCCGGAGCTTCTGCAAGAAGGCATGGTGCGGGATCTGGTCCGGAATATCCAGGAAATGCGCAAGAAGGCCGGGCTTGAAGTGACCGACCGCATTCGCCTTTCGATTGAAGCAGATGCGGACGCGGGTGCGGCGGTCTCCCGCTTCAAGAGCTACATTGAGGAAGAGACGCTCGCCGTGATCGAATCTGTTCCGGCGAAGGGAGCGGAAGAAGCTGCCTTCGAAGTGGACGGAAAGTCCATCCGCGTCAGGCTCTCTGCAATGCGAAACTGAGGCTGGTTCGGCAGAAATTTCATTTGCCAGAATACATCCGGCGGGCTTCCATCAACCCATGGCGCGAACACCCGTTAAGAAAACCACGTTCCTCGAGGCTGTGGCAGCATGCATTCAGCACGAAAAAGAAGTCTTCGAATTGTATCTGAAGCAGGCCGAGGCTCTGCCGGACGGCGCGATCCGTAAGTTGTTCTATCAGCTGGCAGAAGATGTGGAAGAGCATATCCGCATGATTTCGGAAATCTATTCCCAGGTAAAAGG
>CAZUJO010000404.1:0-2586 GCA_964619995.1 uncultured Leptospiraceae bacterium | reverse complement strand
AACATGAAAATGGCTTCTGAAGTGCAGAAATTCAACAGTACATCGCTGCAGATTCTGATGCGCCGTCTCGACCGCAATACGACGAAGCCCCAGGGGAATGAAATTGAAGCCGTGGCCCTGGCAACGCGCGAGCACGAAGATGCCGCATCCTTCTATCGCAAAATGAAAGACAAGTTTGAGGACAAAGGAATTCAGGTTCTTTTTGGCCAGCTTGCGAATTTTCAGGACGAGTGCAGACTGCTTCTTGAGTCATACGGTGCGTATCTCACGCAGGGCACTCCCGCCAGCCAGCCCAGCGCATACTGGGACGAGAGCTGAAATCCGCGAATCGCAGGCGGCCGATTCTTAGAAAAGGAACCTGCGATTCATGAAACTTTCTCCCTTCTCCGCAATTCGACCCCGCCCTGATCTGGCCGCTGAAGTCGTCTGTCTCCCGTACGATGTGATGAACACAAATGAGGCGCGCGAAATGGCAGCGGGCAAGCCTTCGTCCTTTCTACACATCATTCGCTCTGAGATCGAACTTCCGGATTCGGCAGATCCTCATACGGATGCAGTGTATCAGCTGGCGAAGAAGAATTTTGAAACCATGATCGCAGACGGCCGCCTGGTGCGCGAAAGCGGACCCTGTCTTTATGTTTACCGCCTTGTGAAAGACGGACGCAATCAGACCGGTCTCGCCGCTCTCAATCACATCGACGACTATCTCGAAGACAAAATCAAGAAGCACGAACTCACCCGGCGCGACAAAGAAGAAGACCGCCTGCACCACATCGACACGACGGGCGCGAACTGTGAGCCCGTGTTTCTCGCGTACAAGTCAGCAGAGCAGCCCGAGATTGCGAAAATTCTGAACGATGTTGCGGACCACGAAAAGCCGCTCTACGATGTTACTCCGGAAGACGGCGTCCGGCACCTTGTGTATGCAATCCCTGCCGGTGAAAAGCAGACAAAACTCAAGTCGCTGTATGAGTCCCTGAGCTGTGTGTACATTGCTGACGGCCATCACAGAAGCGCGTCGACTGTGCGTGTGGGCAAGATGCGCCGCGAAAAACAGGGAGCGGGATCGCACGAATGGTTCCTTGCTGTGACCTTCCCCGATGCAGACCTCAGAATCATGCCCTACAACCGCGTCGTAAAAGACCTGCATGGAAACTCAAAAGACCAGTTTTTCGAAAAGATTCGCGCGGCCTTTGATGTGTCGGAAGGCAAGGCCGGCGCTGCATTGCACACGGTGAACATGTATCTCGGCGGCAAGTGGTACGGGCTTCGCGCGAAGCCGGAAACCTATTCTGCGGCGGACGCAATCGGCCGGCTTGATGTGAGCATTCTGCAGACGCGCCTCCTCGACCCGATCCTCGGAATTCAGGACCCGCGCACGTCTGAGCGGATTGCATTTGTTGGCGGCATTCGCGGCGAGCAGGAGCTCATCAAGCTTGTGGATTCAGGCGAGTGGGCGGTTGCATTCAGCATGTATCCGACTTCCATGCAGGAGCTCTTCGATATTGCCGATGCCGGCCAGATCATGCCGCCGAAGTCAACCTGGTTTGAACCGAAACTGAGATCAGGATTCCTGGTGCACAAGTTCGCCTGACGTTACGGAGGCGGCCTTGCCCGGGCCGCCGGTGCGATGCCGGCGGCTGAACGAACGAAAGCTCACGAATTGAGTCCAAACTTATCGCGGGCGATATAGAGAATCGTCTGAACGATTTCGTTTTCTGTGAGGTTTCCGCAGTTAAACTGTATATCGAAGATGTCCGGCTTCAGTTCCTCGCCGGCCAGGTAATCCCGGAGATAAATCCGCTCGCGGTCCACAACTCCGATTTTTTCGAGCGCTTCTTTGTCTGTCGTGAGATGGTCGAGGTGCTTCACGCGCTCGATGCGGTAGGCAAGGGGGCCGTAGAGTTTTACATGAAGAGACCGCTTGATGTCGCGCGTCACAACCACGCCGCCCCGGCCGAGAATGACCACATTTCCTGCCAGAGAAAATGCCCGGATCGCATTGGCCATCTGACGCTTCACCGCTGCGTCGCTGGGATTCTGCTGCTGCGAAAAGGCGCTGATGAATTCGTGAAAGAATCCGCGCGGCGCGCTGTGCCCGATCCGCTCCGCCACTTCCGGCGCCACGCGCAGCTCCTGCGCCGCGTGATTGATGATTTCTTTATCAATCATCTTCCACTCGTTTCGCAGGTCGGTGAGGCCGCGCGTGACTTCCTGCGCAACGTGGATGCCGGGACAGCCGTAGTCCCGGGCAATCGTGATGACGGGGCCGGGCTCCTTGGCGTGGCCCGGGTCTTTCATCATTTTGTCCTCAACGTACGAGAGGATGAAGCTTTTCGGCATGGATGAATCGTCGGGGAAGCCGCCCCCTGCTCAATCACTTTTTCGCCGCACCGGCTTGACCGCGGCCGTCCGGCGCGCGATGATAAAAGTATGTTTTCCTTAAATTCCGGGGCCGCAGCTGCGGTGTTCCTCGGGGCTTCTTCCCTTGCCGCCCAGTCTCTGTATCTTGACCAGGGCTGGAACAGCACAGAACGCGCGTGGTTCTATTCGGTCGATCAGGGATCCGAGTTCATGCGCTACGAC
>CAZUJO010000403.1:0-3848 GCA_964619995.1 uncultured Leptospiraceae bacterium | reverse complement strand
AACCAGAGCGCTTTGATTTTCTCGCAGCCGGTCAGGGAGAAGATCAGGAGGAGAAGACTGAGGATCCTCATGCGAGCAGGTTGATCATGTGGCCGGCTGCCTGCGACCGATTTGCAGATTCCTGCCCGTAGAGCCGCGGCATTTCGAAGCGCGGGCTGCGATCGGGTATCGAGAGTTCAGTGCGCTCAACTGGCGCCACGGGAGATTCAGGATAACGCTGGATTGTGTAGGCGTAAACGCCCGGCACCCGCGATAAATTCATGGATCCTGTCTCGATCCTCATACTGCCAGTATCGGCAGGGAGACAGGTTTGGTCAAGGGCCGCTAGTTGACGCTGTCCGGCACCGTCAGAGCAAAGGGCGGAATCGGCGCGTCGAACGTCGTGCCATCGTCGCGTTCCATGACATAGTGACCCTGCATAAAGCCGTAATTGGTGGGCAATGGGCAGAAGCTTGTGTAGGTAAACGACTCTCCGGGCTTCAAATAGGGAAACTCACCGACGACTCCCGGGCCCCGCACTTCCTGGACCCGGCCCGTCGCATCGGTAATGTGCCAGTAGCGGGACTGCAGGCGGGCGCTGGCCTCGCCCTGGTTGGTGATGGTTATATTATAAGAAAAGAAATAGATCGGCTCAAGGGGGTTTGACCTTTCCGGGATGTATCGAGCCTGGGCCTTCACCTGGATCGTCATTGCCCGAAATTTTTCCCCGCCGGGGGTCGGACTCAAGCGTTTTTTCTCGATGGCTTGACAGTTCCGATTCAGGGGCCATGCTTCAGCCCTACAAACACCGACTGAGAGGATTTATGTCGCAATACGCTTATTTCTTTGGAGAAGGCCGCACGGACGCTCCGGCCCTGGACAAGAAGCTGCTGGGAGGCAAAGGCGCAAACCTTTGTGAGATGTCGCAGCTGGGGATTCCGGTTCCTCCGGGCATCGTCATTTCGACCGATGCATGCAAGCGATATATCAAAGATCAGCGGTTCCCATCCGGTTTGATGGAAGAGGTTCTCGTCCGCGTTGAACAGCTCAACTCTGCGACAGGAAAAGTTTTCGGAAATCCAGACCGACCTCTCCTCGTATCTGTGCGCTCGGGCGCGCCGGTATCGATGCCGGGTATGATGGACACGATTCTCAACCTCGGTCTGAATTCTGAAACCCTCGAAGGCATGGTTCGTTCCACAGGCAACGAACGCTTCGTATGCGATTCATACCGTCGATTCATTCAGATGTACGGCGACGTCGTCCTCGGGCTTGAGCACCACGACTTCGAACACATTCTCAATGATGTAAAGAAATCGGTCGGCGCGGCTTCGGATACGGACCTTCGCGCAGGTGATCTTCGCGAAATCATCCGCCGATACAAAGACCTGGTCCGCCGCACCACCGGAAATGATTTTCCCGAAAACGTACAGGACCAGCTGCGCGGCGCGATTGAGGCCGTCTTCCGATCCTGGAACAATGACAGGGCAATCATCTACCGCCGATTGAATCACATCGCTGATGAACTCGGCACGGGCGTGATTGTTCAGGCCATGGTGTTCGGCAACATGGGCGATTCCTCCGGAACGGGTGTCGCATTCACACGCAACCCTTCGACCGGCGAACGCAAATTTTACGGCGAGTACCTGATGAACGCGCAGGGCGAAGACGTCGTTGCAGGAATTCGCACACCGTACCCGATTGCGCGCCTCGCCGATGATCTTCCCGAAGTCTATGCGCAGCTCGACGCAGTGCAGAAGCGGCTTGAAGAACACTACCGCGACATGCAGGACCTGGAGTTTACGATTCAGGAAAAGAGGCTGTACATGCTGCAGACTCGCAGCGGAAAGCGCACCGGCGTTGCTGCTCTGCGAATGGCAGTCGAGATGGTGGACGAAGGCCTCATTGACCGGCCTACAGCGCTCCGCCGCGTCGACCCCGAGTCAATTCCCTCCATGCTTGCGCCGGTTTTTGATCCGGAAGAGAAGCACAAGGCCATGAAAGAGAAGCGCTATCTGACACGCGGGCTCAATGCGGGCCCGGGCGCTGCATCGGGCATTGTCGTGTTCGATTCCTGGAACGCGCAGAACCGCAAACTCAAAGGCGAGAAAACGATTCTCGTTCGCATGGAAACGAGCCCGGAAGACATTGCGGGCATGGAAGCGGCCGAAGGCATTCTCACTGCTCGCGGCGGGATGACGAGCCACGCTGCTGTGGTTGCGCGCGGAATGAACAAGCCATGCGTGGTCGGCTGTTCGTCTCTTCATGTTGAAGAAAGATCGGGCTTCATGGCCGTGGCCACCGAAGACGGCAGATCCATCATCGTGCGGGAAGGCGAAAGCATCTCCATCGATGGGAGCACAGGCGAAGTCCTTCTCGGCCACCTGCCGACGCGTCCGTCTGAAATCCAGCAGGTGCTTGACGGAGTCATCTCCGAAGAGTCCTCCATGACGGCCAAATACTTTAAGAAGTTTATGTCCTGGACAGACGAGGTCCGCACCCTGCAGATTCGCACGAATGCGGATACTCCCCGCGATGCCCGCATTGCGCGGATTTTCGGGGCCCAGGGCATCGGACTCTGCCGCACGGAGCACATGTTCTTCGAAGGCGACCGCATTTCAGCAATGCAGGAGATGATCCTTGCGGATACGGTGGAAGCCCGCGAAACTGCGCTCGCAAAGCTGCTGCCCTATCAGCGTGATGATTTCATCGGAATCTTCGAAGCGATGGAAGGCCTGCCGGTTACCATCCGCCTGCTTGATCCTCCGCTGCATGAATTCGTTCCGCACGATGAAGGGCATATGGGAGAGCTGGCGCACAAAAGCGGCGTGCCGCTTGAGAAGATTCGCCTTCGCGTAGAAACGCTGCACGAGCAAAACCCAATGCTCGGCCACCGCGGATGCCGCCTCGGAGTCACGTATCCAGAAATCACGAAAATGCAGGTCCGCGCGATTCTTGAGGCTGCCGTCACGGTGAAGAAACGCGGCAAGAGCGTGTATCCGGAAATCATGGTTCCGCTTGTCGGGCACATCAAAGAGTTCCGGCATCAGCGCGAAATCATCGAACAGACGGCGCAGACCGTTATGCGTGAATCCAACACACGCGTGGATTACATGATCGGAACGATGATCGAAGTTCCGAGAGCGGCGCTCGTTGCCGATGAAATCGCGGAAGAAGCGAAATTCTTCAGCTTTGGCACCAACGACCTTACGCAGATGGGAATGGGTTTCTCGCGCGACGACGCTGACAAGTTCCTGCGCGACTACCTTCGCCTCGGTTTCTATGAGCGAAATCCGTTTCAGTCGATTGATCAGGAAGGGGTCGGCCAGCTCGTCAAGATTGCCATTGAAAAAGGGAAGAAAGTGCGGCCCGACATCAAGCTCGGCGTTTGCGGCGAACATGGCGGCGATCCGACGAGCATCATGTTCTTCCACGCCGTGGGTCTCAACTACGTTAGCTGCTCTCCGTTCCGCGTCGCGGTGGCGCGTGCGGCAGCAGCGCGCGCAGCGCTGGGTCTCTGATCATTTTGGACGGGCCGGCTTTTTCCAGCCGGCCGGTTCTTCTTTGAGCGATTTCATCTTTTCAAGGAAGCACGGCCACGAGCGTTCGCACCGATTGAACTGATCGCGAAAGTATTCCTCTCCGGACTCATAACGAAGAAAGCTCAGCATTCCCGCATTGTTAAAATCACGTTCGGCTGCGCGCCGAAGGTCGATCAGCTTGAATTCCCCCGCGCGGCTGCGCAGCGTTTCTTTGAATTCCGTGAATGCTTCCTGTTTTTGCCGGCGCTTTTCATCGTCGGATGCGCTTGATGTGTAGATTCCGTTCAGCTGCTGAGCGAACCTGTGAAACATCTGGCGCAGACGCGA
>CAZUJO010000402.1:2092-3851 GCA_964619995.1 uncultured Leptospiraceae bacterium | reverse complement strand
GATTTCCGGCGTGTTTGATTTTGAGGCACGCGGGATTTCAGGCGATTCCATCCTGTTTCAAACGGGTCGAGACAGCGGCGGACTTTTGCAGGCCTATTTGAAAAACGCGCCGTATGCTGCGGGCAGCTCAGTCGGACCGGCGCTCTACGATGTCCTGCCAAACGATACGGACTTCAGCGTTTTCAAGCGGCGCGGCTATGCGGGGCTTGATTTTGCTTTCATCGGCGATGTGCAGGCCTACCACACGACTCTCGACAACCCGCGGAATCTGGATTTGAAAAGTCTCCAGCATCAGGGAACGAACATGCTGACTCTGGCTACGCTCGGCGAGGTCGAGCCGGCGGGACCGTCGGTCTACTTCAGCATATGGCCGCGCCTGCTCATCGGTTATCCGGTGTGGGCTTCGCAGGCGCTCTCTGTCCTGATTCTCCTCGGATGCGCTGTCTTTCTCAGAAAGGAATTGGGAGCGTCTCTTCGAGCGGCCGGAATCCTGTTTCTCGGACTCATTGCTTCGGGCGGCTTGTCCTGGTTGATCTGGCTTGTTCTTCGCCGCATAACGGGCGCCGCCGACAGTGTGCTCGGTCAGCCGCACAACTACCGGCAGTGGCAGATGCTTTTCGTTTTTCTGGGTTTGCTCGGTGCCTTCGCTGTGCTCACTTTCGCGCGCCGTAGATTTTCGCAGCGTGGGAGGACCGGAGGGGCGGTTCTGCTTTTCATGATCCCTCTGGCCGCGACCCTGTGGTTTCCCGGCGCCTCTTACGTCTTCGCCTGGCCGTGCGTTCTGGCGCTGGCTGCATATTTCGCGCACAGCGCCGTCGGGAATCCCGCAGTCAGAACGGTCCTTTCTTTTGTTTTCGCAGCGGCCATTGCTCTGTTCGCCTGGGATGTTGTGACCGGCGTTTTTCTGTCCCTGACGGTTCGGGCGGGGTTTGCGGCCGCAGGGCTGGTAACATTCTACGCGTTTCTCGCCGGATTCTTATTTGATGAACTGGCCGATCCTGAGGCCTGGACGGCGGGATCGACTCTGGTTTCTTCTTCGGTGATTTCTGCAGTCCTCGTATGCCTTGCGGGCAGCGGACCGCGGCTCAACTCGCTTGCCTACGGCTTTGAGGCGGAGACGGGCAAGGCATTCTACTTCAGCTGCGCCACGGAGCCGGATTCTTTCACGTCGAATTTCTTTCGGAATGCCGTTCGAACGGGGATGCTCCCGGCGTTCCCGGTGATGAAACAATGCCTGAGCGGCGAAATGTTTCAGCTGGCAACGGCGCCCGTGCGCGAAGCGCGAGCGCCCGCAGCCTCAGCCTCAGTCGTTCGAAACGGTTCGCTGAGGAAGCTGCGCGTGCGTATTTTTTCTCCGCGCGAAGCGACGGGATTGATTGTGTCCGTGCGAAACTCTCAGCATTTGCGGAAGCTCGTGCTCGGAGGATTTGAGCTTCCGCTCGATCTGGATTTCGCGGAAGGAAAACGCGGACTGCAGTTTCTCAAGGGAATGCTGCGGCTCGATGAATGGCACACAATCGTGTTTGCGGGTCTCGACAAAAGGGGCATCGAACTTGAGGTCGAGTCAGATGGAAATGATCCGGTTGAACTGCGGGTCACGGACCGTTCGCGCAATCTTCCCGAGGGAAGGCGGAGTGATGGAATGATTCAGGCTCCGGAATTTCCGTTCTCCGACGGCGTTTATATCACCCGCACGTTTCGATTCTGAGAGCAGTCCGCAAAGCCGGACAAAAAAGTCGTCATTTGACCTAATTTTTGC
>CAZUJO010000402.1:0-2082 GCA_964619995.1 uncultured Leptospiraceae bacterium | reverse complement strand
GAAGCTGATTGTGGATGCGGAAATAAACGAGCAAGGATGCTCAACCGCGTCTGACTTCAGAAGTTTCACGGAGGAAACTTTATGATTATCAACCACAACCTATCTGCGATCGACTCGCACCGTACGCTGAAATTTCAGCACTGGCAAGTAGATCGGAACATGGAGAAGCTGTCGAGCGGCATGCGCATCAACCGTGCCGGCGACGATGCCTCGGGTCTTGCTGTGTCCGAGAAAATGCGTGCGCAGGTCTCTGGTCTGCGTCAGGCAGAACGGAACACAGAAGACGGCATGAGTCTGATCCAGACCTCAGAAGGATATCTGCAAGAAGTTTCAGATATCGTTCAGAGAATCCGGGTGCTGGCTGTTCAGTCTTCCAACGGAATCTACTCTGCGGGCGACCGTCAGATGATTCAGGTGGAAGTTTCCCAGTTGGTCGATGAAGTGGACCGAATCGCCTCCCAGGCAGAGTTCAATAAAATGTCTCTGCTGAAAGGGGACTTTGCTAGAGGCTCACGGGTCTCTTCGATGTGGTTCCACATTGGTCCGAATCAGCATCAGAGAGAACGCGTCTACATCCAGACGATGACGGCGCAGGCTCTGAAACTGAAGCGTACCGATGGTACATTGCTCACACTTTCGACAGCAGAGTTCTCGAATGACGCAATTGGAGTTCTTGACGACGCGCTGATGAGAATCAACAAGCAGCGCGCCGACATGGGCGCCTACTACAACAGGCTGGAGCATGCTGCCAAGGGCCTGATGGTTGCTTACGAAAATACACAGGCTTCCGAGTCCAGAATCCGTGATACGGATATGGCCGAAGAAAGCGTGTCTTTCACGAAGAACCAGATCCTGGTACAGTCTGGAACGGCAATGCTCGCGCAAGCGAACGTTCGTCCCCAGTCCGTACTGCAGCTCCTCCGCTAATAAACACGACCGGCCCTGGCAACGGGGCCGGTTCCTTTTCCTCCTCCAATTAAATACTTGCCTGATTCGGTTCCCGCCTGAAGCTATCGGCGGCGTGAACACAGAGATTGATTTTCTCCGCGACATGATGAAGCGTCTCGACCTCTATTTCATAGAGGCGGATGACCAGGGAAAGATCCGGGCCATTTCAGGCGGACTCATGCGTTTTCTTGGCTACGAGCCGACCGCACAGATCACCTTACAGACGCTCTTCGATGAGGCCGCCATGGCCGAGCTCTTTGGCCGCAAGCTTTCCGTCTGGCAGAACGGGCTGCGTTTCTACCGCGCGAAAATCAAGAATGCTGCCGGCGAACTGATTTTCTTCGATGTCTCCGGCACCATGGAAGTGGTCCCGGAAGGCCGGCGCTACCGCCTGATGATGCGCGAACTGGGTCCGATGGACCTGGCCCTGGAGACGGGCCCGTTTCTTGAGAACGTGCACGCATACAGCATCGCACAGCGGTATATTTCCAAAGAACTCATCACGCGGGCGCGAAGAGCTGCGAGTCTCGGCAACAAGCAGCTCCTGAATGAAACGAGGGTGTTGACATTCCTCTTTGCGGATCTTGTGAGCTTCACTGCTTATTCAGAAACACGGACACCGGATGAGGTTGTGCAGATGCTGAACCTTTCGATCGGCGCAGCTTCGTCGAATATCGTGCATTACAATGGTGTCGTGGATAAGATCATGGGCGACTCTGTCTTCGCGATCTTTGAGCAGCCGCTCAATGCAGTACTCGCTGCCGTGGAAATGCAGAAGCAGTTTCAGATACTCAATCTTTTCAATCTGAAAAACGATCATCCGGAAATCCAGGTGCGCGTCGGGATTCACACCGGCGAATGCATTCAGGCAAGCCTCGGAACGGAAGACCACCTTGAGTGGACTGCGATCGGCGATGCGGTCAACACTGCGCCCCTTTTCGCGAAAGCAGCCTGAGATGAGCGCCATCGACATCCATGCCCGCGCGTCGAAAGACTTCGACGTCAAGCTGGCCGAAACCAAAGCCCTGCTGCGCCGCGCGGCCAGTGCCTACGCGCCGGTGACGCAGGCGTCCAGCCTGGGCGCCGAAGACGTGGTCATCACCCACCTGATCAACAGCCTGGCCCTGGACATCC
>CAZUJO010000401.1:0-3861 GCA_964619995.1 uncultured Leptospiraceae bacterium | reverse complement strand
TAGACACTCAGCTTGAGGTGCAGGCCTTCCAGCTGCAGGAAAGAGCCGAGCTCGAGCAGACGCAGTTTCTGCTTCCGGTGGATCACATGATCGGAGAGCGGTTTTCGCGCGATGCGAAGGCGAAATCGTCTCGCGATCTGCCCGATCGCTGGATGGGTCTGGACGTTGGTCCTAAGACAGTGGCACTCTTTGAGAAGACTTTGAAAACGGCAGGGTCGATCTTCTGGTACGGCCCGGCAGGGGCCGTTGAACTTCCCGCATTCCAGGCAGGAACCCGGTCCCTCATGAAGATCATTTCAAAGCTCAAAGTTCCCGTAACATTTCTCGGCGCCGACACCGTGCGCATGGCCGATGAGTTCGATTACGCTGCGGCCTCGATGATCCCCCACAGCGAACCGGCAATTCTGCTTCTGACAGGCAAAAGTCTGCCAGGACTTGCAATTCTACAAAAAGAGATTTGACACCGCGCTTACGAACAGATTACTATTATATATGGCCATCATCCAGACTGTCATACTTGTCGTTTTCTTCATTTGCTGCGCAGGCCTGATCTTCCTGATCCTGATTCAATCAGGCAAAGGCGGATCGCTCGGCATCATGGGCGGCGGCGGCTCGAATACTGCCTTCGGCTCCTCCACTGTAGACGTGGTTGAAAAGGCCGCTTTCTGGTTTGCCATTGCATTCTTCGTGCTCGCAATTCTTGCAGCCATTGCATTTGCAGACTCCGGCCCGCGCGTTCCAGAAAAAGACGCCCAGACCACCGAGCAGGTCCCCGGCAATCCAGCCTCGCAGACCTCTCAGGCGGCCCCAGCCCAGGGCGCTCCCGCTCAGCCGGCGGCTCCCGCGGCTCCGGCCAACCAGCCGGCGCCCGCGCAACCTTGAGCAAAAAACCGTAAAAAATTTCCCGCCCGCTAAATTTCAGGGGATCGGCCTCCTATAATGATTAAGATAAAGCCTGGAGTGGGAAGGAAGGAACTCTTATGAAACTCAAGCTCGTTTCGACGATCGCGGCCATTTGCGCCGTTGGCGTTCTTACAGCGGAACCAAAGGTAATTGATCGTGCTGCGGAAGCCCGCGATTATCCGGATCTGCAGCAAACCGAAAAAAATCAGGATGCGAACATTGTTGAGGCCTACAAGCGCCTGAACCAGTACGCACCTCTGGTTGCAATGGGCGCCAAAGACCGCGCCACCAGCTTCAAGGAAAAAGCCGAACCTCTGAAGTTTGAATACACATTTCGCAATATTAAGTACACTCCACGCAACTCTTACGTTCGCTACGTGAAGGAAAGCCCGGAGTTCATTCTCGTTGGTCTCGGAGACACGAAAACCGTCCTCGACCTGATGACAGAAAAGAACAAGCAGCTGAACGACGCGGGCGTACAGGTTCCGAACTTCCAGTTCCAGACCCGTGATGGAATCGAACTGACTCAGTTCCAGTTCATCTTCCGCGAAGATTCAGATAAGATTCGCGCTACCGGTTCACGCCGCAAAAGCGTTATGCTCTTCTATAAGGCAGGCGCGGGCACAGCTCCGGATACAGCAGGCGCTCAGGCGCTCGATATGGTAGTGACTCGGATTGTTGAGGACGATTACGATTCCGGCGTCAAAGACGTTGAAGTCATCATCGACCCGACTCCAGGCGCAGCAGGTCCCAAGAACGACATCATCACGCTGCACCGCTACAACTACAAAGTCACCACCTGCGCTCTGCTCGGCGCAATGTCCAACACGCCGAACTATCCGCATCGAGTTGACTTCAAGCAGAAGTTCTACGTGCATCTGATGGATCACTTCGATACACTGTATCGCATGGTGGACACATACGCGAAGCGCGACGGCAACGATACAAACGAAAAGACGATCGGCCGCATGCGCAACAGCATGGACTACTGATTCCTGCATCCAGGCTTGAATCGGAAAACCCCGCGAGTGATCGCGGGGTTTTTTATTGGGAAATCTTGAGGGAAAGATTAGCGGGGCTGCGCTGAAAGCGCAAGAACAGCGAGACCGATTTCTGATTGAATCAAGATCTGATTCCGCTGCGGTCCCGGCAGAATCTGAAAAGGAACGCCGCTCTCAAAAGGCGAAGGAACGGCGGAAAGAATTCGGCCGCGGCTGTCTGCGATCTTCACGAATCCCCGCGCAGCAACAGCGAGAAAATCCGGCTCACTGAGCGCGTAAGCGGGAGCGGAACCTTCTTCCCTCTTCCAGACGAGGCTTCCTTTCCGAAAAAAGTACAATGAATCCGGCGCGCCCGCGAAGACCGATCCTTCATTGGATACGGCCAGGGCTATGGATCGGGTATACTCTGTGCCGAGCGGCATCGAATCTTCGAGGCGCATGGTCTGCTCTTTTCGCCTGAGGACTTCAATCACATCGCTCTCCCCTTTCAGTGAATGCACAGCGGCCGTCTGGCCGTCCGGGGACAACGCACAGCTCTTGAAGAATGCGCCGTCTGGGCTGTCGTAGCGGAACGCAATGTCGCCTTTGGCGTCGATGACAATGAGCTGGCCGCTTCCGAACACAAAGCATGTTTCGCCGGAAGGAGAGAAACGATAGTCCGTCAGGAAGTTTCCGGCAATGTGTTTGACACCCTTCAGATTTCCGCTGGCATCCAGGACATCGACCCGATTCGCATCGCCTGTCATGAGAAATACGGGAGAGCCTGTGGGAGTGGTGACCGGATAAGCGGGGAACGGCTTCTTCCAGAGGAGCTCGCCCTGAGCGCTCATGAAACTGATCTCAGAACCCACGCGTTGAAAAACAAAGTACCCGTCCCCGTGCACCGGCGCAAATGCCATCTTCTCTGCCGGGATGTCGATGCGGCGCGCAGGCATGACGATGCGCGATGCATCGCCTTTCGGAACCCACACGGCATTGAACGGCCTTGTTCCCGATTTGATCCAGGAATCCGGGAGCGGGGTGGCGTCTCCGTCGAACGGTTGATAGTAAAGAATACTGATGGAGGGAGAAAAGGATTCATCCCGGGCCGGGAAACGGAAGAAAACCGGGCCCAGGATGAGAAGGAATGCAAGGGTAAACTGGAGAGCTCTCACCGTGAGAGCTTCCGCAGTTAATTCACATAAGCAAGTAGTTTTTGGCTGTTGGTGCCGGTGCGAATCTTACGGATCGCCTTCTTTTCGATCTGGCGAATCCGTTCTTTCGAAAGGCCGACTTTCTTGCCAATCTTCTGCAGCGAGAGCACAGGGCTTCCCTGCAGTCCAAAGCGCAGCTGAAGGACTTTCTTCTCGCGGCTTGTTAGACCTTCGAGGCTTTCCGCGATTTCGCGCTTCAGCTCTTCGCCTTCGACGCGGCTTTCGGGAACCTGCTCTGTCTGGTCCATGATGTTGTCGCCGAGAGTGAAGTCCTCGCCGTCGCCCATTGGCGCATCAATGCTCAGATAATCACGGCTCATGTTCACGAGATGCTGGATCTCCTGGACTTTCATGTCCACCATGCCGGAAAGCGTTTCGAGGTTGCTTTCCATCTCGTGATTCTCCATCCACTTCTCTGCCTCGTCAATGCGGCGAAGGTCCGCAGTGCGGTTCAGAGGCAGACGAATCAGCGATGCCTTCTGCTGGATTGCAAACAGGATGGCCTGCTTGATCCACCATACTGCATAAGAAATGAAATGATAGCCGCGGTCTGGATTGAAGCGTTCTGCAGCGCGGATGAGCCCCATGTTTCCTTCATTGATGAGATCCATCATCGAAAGACCATACGACTGATACTTGCGGGCTACGGTGACGACGAAGCGCAAATTCGCCTGAACCAGCCGGTCGCGCGCGGCGCGGTCACCGGCCTTTGCCTGCATGGCTACCTGGAACTCGGTTTCCCGGTCCATCATGGGAATCTTGTG
>CAZUJO010000400.1:0-3871 GCA_964619995.1 uncultured Leptospiraceae bacterium | reverse complement strand
TTCCAATTTGCGCCTACAGGGATTCGAACCCCGATTTCAGGTTCCGGAGACCTGCGCTCTATCCATTGAGCTATAGGCGCCGACAATCCATCGAGAATCTTTGAGCGTCCTGATCAACCGTTTAATGGAGCCGGGCCTGATTTTCTGGATCAGGGACGGAAGTAGGAGTGCATCTGGTCGGCTGCTTCGAAGTCTTCACGGAGGTTCGCGAATACGCGGTCCTCTGCGATGTAGTAAATGGCGTGAACGCGGCCCTCGCGAAAGCGGAGCCGGCCGATGACGCGGAGCCGGTTTTCGCCTTCGCGGAACGTCCCCTCAAAATGGTACGCGTTTCCCGCATCGGCGGTGATCTTGCGGCGATCGACCATCTCGAAGCTGTCGAAGTTCGAGGACATGGCTTTGTACCAGCCCTCTGCATAGAGATCCACGTCTTCCTGGGTCTGCGGGATTCCTCTGTATTCAATGGATACGTTTGTGCCGTTCTCTGCAGTGCCCTTTGCTACGAGCTGGAGTTTTCGGCGGCTGTCAAAGTTCAAGTCCCAGGAGGCCGGGAACAGAAGAGTGATTCCATATTCGCGCAGCTCAATGAAGCGGAAATTCGGGTGCGCATTTCTCGACCCGCCAACGCAGGACGACAGCGTCAGGAGCAAAAGCAGGGCTGCTCGAGGCAGTGGCTTGCGAATCATCCGCGGGTCAGGACCTCATATCCATCTTCGGTCACGAGCACCGTGTGCTCGAACTGTGCGGAGAGAGATTTATCGCGGGTCCAGACGGTCCAACCGTCATGCGCGTCGGTATAAACTTCCCAGCTCCCCTGGTTTACCATGGGTTCTACCGTGAAAGTCATTCCGGGCCGCATGACGGAACGGATTCCGTTGTTCTTGTAGTGCGGAACCTGAGGCTCTTCGTGAAAGTTTCTGCCGATCCCGTGACCGCAAAGGTCGCGAACAATGCCGTAGCCTTTCGGAGTGAGAAATGCATCTATCTGATCCCCTACGTCGCAGATCCGGGCCCCCGGCCGAACGGTCTCGATCCCGACCCACATGGACTTCTCCGTGTCTTCCATAAGACGACGCGCGCTTTCGGAGACAGAGCCCACGGCGAACGTCCGCGACGTATCTCCGTGGTATCCGCCCAGCTTTACCGTAATATCGATGTTAACTATGTCGCCTTCCTTCAAGGCTTCCCCTTTCTTCGGGATTCCGTGGCAGACCACGTTGTTGATGGATGTGCAGATGCTTTTCGGGAAACCCTTGTAGTTCAGTGGCGCGCTTTCAGCGCCGCGGCGCAGGGTCAGGCGGTGAGCAAAATCGTTCAATTCCAGGGTGGTGACGCCGGGCCGGACCAGCTGTCCGGTCTCATTGAGGACTTCTGCGGCCAATTTGCCCGCATCGCGCATCTTCTGGATTTCTGCCTGGCTTTTTATGTGTATCATGCTGTTCTACAAAGGAGAAAAAAAAGGCTGGCAGGGGCCGCGGCACTCACTAACTTGCGCTCCTATCAGTGATGGGTCGCCGTCTGTGGCTCATCCTCTGTTGAATGTCGGACCCGCTCATACACATACTGATCATACTCGGCTTAATTCTGCTGAACGGCTTCTTTGCCGGCAGCGAGATTGCCATTATCTCGCTTCGGAAGGCCAGGGTCAAGATGCTTCTCGAACAGGGCGACCAGCGGGCTCGCACCGTACAGGGGTTACAGGCCAATCCCGAGCGATTCTTTGCCACAGTTCAGGTGGGAATCACCGTCTTGAGCACGATGATGTCCATGTACGGCGCCGAGCAGTATGCGGACAAACTGGCGCCTCTGCTCGCATCCTACCTGCAGCCGATTCCGTTTGTGGCCAGTTATGCGAAAGAAATCTCTCTGGGCATCCTGGTTGTTATCTTTTCCTACCTGATGCTGGTCCTGGGTGACCTGGCTCCGAAATCCCTCGGTCACCGCTTTGCAGAGCGGTTTGCGCTGGCTGCCGCCGGGCCGCTCGTCGGCTTCTCCCGGGTATTCCAGGTCTTTATCCAGATCTCCACCTGGTCTGCGAACGTCGTTCTGCGGCCCTTTAAGGACCGCACCAGTTTCTCGGAAACGAAGCTCCTGCCGGAAGAAATTCTGCAGCTGCTCGAGGAAGGCGTAAAGACGGGCAGCATTGCGCATAACGAGCATGAGATCATCGAGAACGTGCTCGAATTCAAGGACACCGTCGCCCGCGAGGTGATGATTCCGCGCGTGGACATGCGGGCCGTAGACGTGGAATCGTCTCCCGAAGAGACAGCGATTCTCGATCAGTTTCACAGCCGCCTTCCCGTGTACGCGGACAACCTGGATCACGTGATTGGAATCCTGCACATAAAGGACCTGATGAAGGCGAGGGCGCGCGGCGACAAATACACCCTGGCGAGTCTTACGCGTCCGGCGTTCTTCGTCCCGGAAACCATGAAGATAGGCGACATTCTCAAAGAGATGCAGAAGCGCAAGACTCACATGGCGATCGTCGTGGATGAATACGGCGGAACTTCCGGCCTTTTGACCATGGAAGACATTCTCGAAGAGATCGTCGGCGAAATTGAAGAAGTCACAGAGCAATCGTCGCAGGGGATCGAATCCCTGCCGGATGGTTCGTACCTGGTTCCAGGTGTGTGCTCTATTTCTGATTTTAACGAGTACTTTGACACGACCCTCGAAGAGTCCGCAGCCTATACAAGCGTGGCCGGATACTTGATTCACCGCGCGGGCCGTTTCCCGGAAGTAGGCGAGAAGCTCCTCGCAGAGAATATGCAATTCGAACTGGTCCGCCGGGTTCGTCAAAAGCTCGTACAGTTCAAGGTCACGCGCATTCTGCAAAAAGCCCAGCCTGCCGCTGAATAGCGCGAAGGCCGCCTGCAATTATGTCTCATTTTCGCGGGGCATTCCTGAGCGGTCCGGTAATGATCGCCGTTAAATTCTTCTCGCCTTGATCATTCGCGGTAAAAAAAAGGTCTTATGGCAGAACCAGCATTGAATCTTTCCTTAACTGAAGAACAGCTCCAGCTCCGCGATCTTGTTCGCGAAGTTGTGAAGAACGAAGTAGTTCCGGTTCGTATGGAACTGGACGAAAAGAACGAATATCCGCGCCGCGTGCTTGAGAAGTTCCGCGAAGCCGGAATTTTCCAGGCCCTCTTCCCCGAAGAATACGGCGGACTCGGCATGGGCATGATGGGAAACATCATCCTCTCTGAAGAAATCGCGTATGGCTGCCTTGGAGTTGGAACTGCATTCCTTGCAACGAAACTCGGATCGCTTCCGATCGAAGTAGGCGCAACCGAAGAACAGAAGCAGAAGTGGCTGCCCGCTCTCGCAAGCGGCGAAAAAGTTGCAGCGTTCGGTCTTACTGAGCCGGGCGCCGGTTCAGACGTACCTGCCCTTACAACGACTGCTGTTAAGAAAGGCGATCGCTATATTCTGAACGGAACCAAGCAGTGGATTTCCGGCGCAGGCCAGGCGGACTACTACACTGTATTTGCTCTCACAGCAAAAGACCGCGGTCCGCGCGGTATGTCCTGCTTCCTCGTGGAAAAGGGATGGAAGGGTTTCTCTTTCGGCAAGAAAGAAGACAAGCTCGGCATTCGCTGTTCTGAAACACGCCAGCTGATTTTCGAAGACTGCGAAGTTCCTGCTGAAAACATTATCGGCGGAAAAGAAAACAACGGATTCCTCCATGCGCTGAAGACTCTGAACCTTTCGCGTCCGGCTGTCGCAGCTCAGGCTGTGGGCACAGCACAGGGAGCATTTGACTGCGCCGTGCAGTATGCGCGTGAACGCGAACAGTTTGGTGTGAAGATCGCAACGTTCCAGGCAATTCAGCACATGCTTGCTGACATGGCGATTCGCATTGAAG
>CAZUJO010000399.1:0-3874 GCA_964619995.1 uncultured Leptospiraceae bacterium | reverse complement strand
CCGCGCTGAATGATAAACGGCTTGGTCGTATAATTCTCGTCGGCCTTGAGCGCGAGGGTGCCCTTTCTGCTCAGCTGATAACCGGTGACCACAGCATAGTAATAAGAACCTTCCGGCATGTTGCGATCAAGGAACGTGGTCTCTTTGGGACCGAGCGGCGGCGTAGTCAGATTCTCGGCTTCCATGATCAACTGACGGGTCGCCGGCGGACGAACAAAGCGAGCCACGTAAATCTCGGTATCGTTCGAAGGATCCACTTCCCAGGTAAGGCGTGCAGAGTAAGGATGCTCTTTGTCTTTTTCGACGACGAGCTTACGGATCGCATCCACAGCCGGCGGTGGTTTGGTGGGCTCGGCCGGCTGTGCAGGCTGCTGGGGCTGGGCGGGTTGAGCCGGCTGCTGCGGCTGCGCCGGCTGTTGAGTCTGCGTGTTCTGCGCAGGCTGAGCCGGCTGCTGGGGCTGGGCAGGCTGTGCGGGTTGCTCGGGCTTTCCTGAGTCCTTGTTTGACGCAACCGGATCGCCTACCGCAGCCGGAATCGGATCGATTCCGGGGACGCGGCGCTGGTCGGCGCCCAGGGCCGAAATGGCCAGAAGCAGAAACAGGCTGATTTTACCGGCTCTCATCAAAATACGATCCTGGGTAGAATATCGGACCCGGATTTCATCAAAATCAAAGCCCGCGAAGATTTTGACGCCGAAAACCGCCGGTGGGATACGACTTTATGCGCGGTCGGCCGTATTACGAAGAGCCGGAATACCACCACTATCTGCTTTCGCGGGAGCGAAAGGAGCTCTTCCCCCATACCCTGCTCGACCAGATCCCCTGGAAGGGCCTTGAGAACGTCCTGGATTTCGGCATGGGGAACGGCTATTTTCTCCCGGCCATCATGAAGCGAATGAACGAAGGGGCTTTTCTCTGGGGAGCGGAATGCCAGGAAATCCTGATCGATCAGGCATTGCAGCGCAAGGTGCGCGAGCACGTGACGAACTTCATTCCCTTCTATATTGAGAGGACCGAACATCCGCTGATGCCGGACTGGATCCCTCCCATGGACATGATCTTTTGTTCCTGCGTTCTGTCCACGTTCGCGGATCCTTCCCTCGCCATCCAGGGCCTGGCCCGCGCCCTCGGGCCGAGCGGATTTATCATCCTTCTCGACTGGGAAAAAATGGAAGCGCCTTCCGGACCGGAGGTGGATCAAAAGGTTTCTCTCGATCGCATGAAGTACTTCATCGACGATTCGGGTTTTGAGATCATTCGAACGCTGAAGACGAGTCCCTATGTGTACGGCATGGAGATCCGCCCAAAATTCGAATCCTCGAAAGACCGCGCGCCTTCTTACAAAGGGCTGGAATAGACCTGACCGTCGCGAAAATCGTCTATGCGAAACAACCGCATGGAGCCTTTTGCGGCTTCATGCGAGGCAAAGCGCATGCGCAGAAAATTGTCGCTCAGCGCTTCGCCGCTTTCGCCGGTCTTCTCAATGACGCCTTCGCGCACCGTGCCGACGAAACGCTTCGCATAACGCTCGTAACCCGAGTCTTTGAGATTTTTCAGGCGTTCCATTCGCGCACGAACCACCGACACAGGCGGGCGCCCTTCCATTTCCGCAGCCACCGTGTCCCGCCTCGGTGAAAAGGGAAACGCATGCACGTTGGCCATGCCCAGATCTTCGCATATGCGGACACTTTCTTCGAAGTCCGCATCCGTCTCTCCTGGAAAACCCGCGATCACATCCGTCCCAAGGAATACGTCCGGATTCACGCGCAGGACAGTCTCGATGCGTTTTCGAAAGCTGTCCGGGTTGTACGTGCGGCGCATGCGCTTGAGAATCTCGCGTGAACCGCTCTGCAACGGAACGTGCAGAAAATCGCAGAAACGCGGGTGAAGCGTCAACTCGGCCAGTTCCTGATCAACATCGCATGGTTCAATGCTCGAAAGCCGCAGCCGGCTTTTCGAAAGCACTTCCAGGATTCTGCCTACAAGCGTTCCGAACCGGATGCCTTCATGCCTGTACCAGCCCAGATTTACGCCGGTCAGCACGATTTCCGGAATGCCTTTTTCCTCGAGCTCACGGGCGTGATCGAGAATGTCGTCTAACGGTCGTGAAACACCCGGCCCGCGCGCCCGGGGAATCTTGCAGTAGGTACATTTCCGGTCGCAGCCATCCTGAATCTTCAAATAGGCGCGCGTGTGGCCGTGGGGCAGCACATTGCCGTAAGCGAACGGATCTCCCGGCTCAAACGACCTGCTCCCCTCAAGCATCTTCTCGTAGATGGAAAGAAGCTTCGATTTCTCGTTGTTTCCGGCCACAAGATAGACTCCAGGAATCTTCCGCAAATCTTCGGGATCCGTCTGAGCATAGCATCCGGTCACAAGAATGTGCGCTCCGGGATGACGCGAAACCGCCTTCTGAACGGTCTGGCGGTTTCTGTGGTCGGCCTGGTCGGTCACCGTGCAGGTGTTGACAATTACGAGATCCGGCTTCTCATCGGAGAGCGTATAACGTCCGGAGGAGAGGAACTGCTGAACGATCCCGTCCGATTCAAATAGATTCAGACGGCAGCCGAGGGTCTCGACCGCGATTCGTTTCACTTTGCGTCTTTGTTGGCCTGAGCAATTGCATTGCCGGGATTCTGCTCAAGGGCGTGCGCAATCATCTCGGTTGCTTCGGTGCGAAGCCCGGCGGCCTCTCCTGCATTGCCGGCCTTCTCGAGGGCTTCCGCCGATTTGCGCAGAGCAACGGCCATATTGTTATAGAGATCGGAAAGAGCAGCCTTGCTGGCTGCGGGCTGCTTCAGCGCCTGCCGGAATCTGAAAACCGCATTTTCAGGGCTTCCCTGGCGCAGAAAAATCAAGCCGTCGAGAGCAAGGGCTTCCTGCGAAGCTGGATTCACTGCGAGCACCTGCTCGATATGCTTTCGCGCCTGCGCGAAATTTGCGGCACGGTACTGAATGCGTGCGGCTTCCAGCATGTAGTTCGTGTTTTTCGGATCCTGCTGCATTGCTTTTGCAATGTATGCCTGGGCTTCGCCAGTCTGACCCTGCTTGCGCAGGACGGCCGCATAGAGCGCCGCAGGTTCTGCCCGATCCGGATGATCCTTCATGAGGTACAGAAGGTGCGCGGATGCGTCGTTCCAGCGGCCCGCATGCGCGTGATTTGCTGCGGCAAGCATACGGAGGTGGTAGGAAGTCTTGTTCTCCTCAAACACGCTCCGGACTTTTGCCAGCGACTCCTCATACTTTCCCTGTGTGTAAAGCGCCAGAGCGTCACTGTAGCCCGCCGGAGCCTCCGCAAAAACGGCCGCGCTTACAAACGCGGCCGCAGTGAAGATGAGAGGAGATGCAAATCGTTTCATGTTATCCCGGTATCAAATCTGGTTTTGTTGCGGGCTCAGAGGAAAGAACAGAACGCGAGCGCATACGGTTTCTCTCCGCTTCCTTGCGTGCCGCCTCTTTTCTTTCCTGTTCAAGCCTTTTGTCTTCCTTCACGGTTTCATAGTCTGTCCATGAAGTTTCCGCATATTTCAGCTTCGTTTGCTCATCGATCGTTTCAGCGGATACATTCAGAGTGGTGGGTTCTTTGAATGCGCCTTCGAGCAGACGCTGCGACATACTGATCGCCTTGGCGGTGTCGTGCACGATGATCGGGCAGATCGCCGTCGGCGACTCGACCACCGTAAACCCGGCTTCGCGGATCTTCGTGCGGGAGTAGGCCGAGTTGTCGCGCAGGCGCTGCACGCGTTGCGGCTCGCGCTTGAGCACCTGAATCGCGGCCTGTGCGCTTGTGGCCACGGTCACTGGCAGCGCGTTGGAAAAGAGCGTCGGACGCCCGCGCTGCACCAACAGGTCGATCGCCCGGGCGCTCGCCGCG
>CAZUJO010000398.1:0-3879 GCA_964619995.1 uncultured Leptospiraceae bacterium | reverse complement strand
ATCCAGGGCACCTCTAAACAGTACTCGGGGCATCTTGCGTTGCAAGGCCCGGCCTGTCAAGCATCCTGGAGCCGCAGAAGAAATGGAAAAGCAGAAGACGATTCTGGTCATCGACGCCCACGCCATGGCGTACCGCGCGCACTTCGCGCTCGAGCGCCAGGGACTTACAAACGCAGCCGGGCAGAACACGGGAGCGATCTTCGGCTTCTTCCGGATGTTCTTCAAAGTTTTGCAGGACTTTTCGCCCGAAGAAACGCTCGTTGCATGGGATCCGCCCGGCGGCGGTTTTCGCGGAGATCTCTACAAGGACTACAAGGCGACGCGAAAGCCCATGCCCGATGATCTGCGCAGCCAGATCGCCGAGATCAAGGAAATCGTCGTGAAAATGGGATTCGCCGCATGCGAAATCCCCGGATTTGAAGCGGACGATGTAATGGGCACAATGGCGGCCAGATTCGGGAAAAAGGCCTTTGTTGTGCTTCTGACTTCCGACAAGGATTGTTTCCAGCTGATTACAAAAAATGTCAGCATGTTAAAGGGAGCCAAAGGAGTTACAGAATTCATCCGGGTCGATCCGGACTGGGTAAAGCAGGAGATCGGCGTCGAGCCGGAACAGATTCCCGAGTATATGGCCCTCGTCGGGGATACGAGCGATAACATCCCGGGCGCAAAAGGGATCGGGCCGAAAACTGCAGCCGAGCTGATCTCGGAATACAAGAGCGTCGAAGGCATTTATAAGAACATTGCGAAGATCGCAAAGGAATCCCTTCGCAAGAAACTGGAAGAGAGCGAAGAGAACGTCCGGCTTTCGCGCGATCTGGCGACGATCCGCACGGACATACCGGATGTTATGAAATTTCCGGAGGAGAAACTGCGGACTCCGGACTACCTGCGCGAAGACGTTCTGGATTTCTTTCGCAAAGAAGGCTATCGAGTCATTGCAGAAGACCTGCGGCGTGCCGCAGAGAAGCGCGCGAAACTGAAAAAGCCTGCCGGAGACTCGAAGAAGGATGCGGACGGCGCAGCCGCCGCGGAATCGAAATCATCCCGGGACGCGAAAGCAGGCGCCGGAGAAAAAGCGAAAGCAAAGAAGAAGTCGGCCAGAAGCCCGCGCGGCGCTGATGCGCAGACGAGCCTTTTCGAGGAAGAGACCGTTGTGCCCATGCTTTCCGGAAAAGAGAGCATCGCTTCGGGCGGCGCGGTCTATGAGATGATCACAAATCTCGAAGCGCTCCGCCGCGCGCTCCGCGAGCATACGCGCGCAATTGTGTGCGTGGATACAGAAACCGATTCCGCCGATCCGATGCGCGCAAGACTCGTCGGCATTTCGATTTCCTCCAAAGAAAAGCATGCGCACTACATTCCCCTGCCGCCGCCCGGATCTCCCTATGAATCGGCCGGGATCGATTTGAACGATGCGCGTCCGATGCTGTCGGAGTTTTTCGGGGATAAAGACCGGTCGTTTGTCGGGCAGAATATCAAATACGATTATGCCGTGCTTCGCCGACATGGAATCGAGATCCGCAACATTGAGTTCTATACGATGCTTGACGGTTACATCCTTAATCCAAACGTGCGCCGTAACGGCGTGGACTATCTCGCGCTCGACTATCTCGAATACTCGACGATCCGCTACGAGGACGTCGTCGGAAGCGGGCGCAAACAGGTAACCATGGACCAGCTGCCTCCGGAAAATATCCGGGACTACGCGTGCGAAGACGCAGACATCACGCTCCGGTTGTATCATGTGCTTTCGAAGGCTCTCAAAGAGCAGAAACTTTCGCAGGTAAACGAAGAGCTCGATCTGCCGCTGATCCCTGTGCTTGCAGATATGGAAGCGGCCGGCATGGCCATTGATCTCGACTACTTCAAAGAGCTTTCAACGGACTATAAAAAGAAGATCGCGAAACTGGAAAAGAAGATCTACGAAGAAGCAGGCCAGGTCTTCAACGTGAATTCGACGCGCGAACTTCAGTTCGTGCTGATGGAAAAGCTCAAGCTGACGCTGGGCAAGAAGATCAAGACAGGATTTTCGACCGACCAGAAAGAGCTCGAGCGCATGCGCGGCATGCATCCGATGATCGATCATCTGCTCGAGTACAGAAAATACACCAAACTTCTCTCTACCTACGTTGACGCCCTTCCTCTCCTCGTTCATCCGGATACAGGAAAGCTTCATACGAACTTCCATCAGGCCGTTGCGGCGACGGGCCGTCTCTCTTCCATGGATCCCAATCTTCAGAACATTCCGGTTCGCGAAGAGACGGGTAAGATGATCCGCCGCGGTTTTATTCCGAGCAAAGGACGCATCCTTCTTTCTCTCGACTACTCGCAGGTGGAGCTGCGCATCATGGCGCATTATTCGCAGGACCCGGCGCTGATGGAAGCGTTCACGCGGGACGACGTGGACATTCACGCGCGCACAGCCAGTTCGATCTTTGGCGTGAGCGAAAAAGAAGTCACAGGCGATATGCGCTCAAAAGCAAAAGTCGTAAACTTCTCCATCATTTATGGAGTAACGGACTTCGGCCTTTCGCAGAGCCTCCAGATTCCGCGCGCCGAAGCGAAAATGTACATTGAGAAGTTTTTTGAAAAGTACCCTGGCGTGAAAAAGTATATGGATGATACTATCGCATTTGCCGGCAAGACAGGCTACGTCGAGACACTGTTCGGCCGCAGGCGTCAGATCGCGGATATTCATTCTCCGAACCGGTTCCGCCGCGAAGGAGCGGAGCGCACCGCAATCAACACCCCGATTCAGGGAACGAGCGCGGACCTGATCAAGCGCGCCATGATCCGAATCCATGAGCGCATGAAAGCAAAGAAGCTGAAGTCGCAGATGATTCTGCAGGTGCATGACGAGCTTCTGTTTGATGTCGTTCCAGGCGAGAAAGACGATGTGCTGGAGCTTGCCCGAACGGAGATGGAGGATGCGAAATTGCGTGTCCCGCTCCGGGCAGATCACGGTTTTGGCAAGAACTGGGACGAGGCTAAGGGCTGAGTTTGGCTTGAAAGCCTCCGTACAGGGAAAAAAGATGCCTCATGGCTCAAACCGCACCGCTCGAAACCATCGCTCGCGATCTTGTGAACGTTGGCATTGCTCTGTTTCAGATCACTGCTGATCGCATCGAGAATCTCCAGAAAGAAATTGTTCTCGGATACTCCGGTCTTGTGACTCGGGGAGCGCAGGATAAGAGCGAAATGGCGGAGAGCCTCCGCGAAAAGCTGGGTCTGGGCCTGAACGTGCTGCAAACCGTGCAGGACAGCCTGGGAATGTCGGTAGAGAAACTCCCGGCAAACCGGCCGATCCCGACGGCAACGATTGCGCCGGCCGCGGCAGCAGCCCCTGCAAAGAAAGCCTCCCGCAAAAAGAAAACAGCCTGACCCGAAACCACAGCCCTAAAGCCCTGAACCGGGCGGCCGAAGCAGGAAGTTTGAATCGGGAAGATGTTTTCGCGTATCGGGAATCATGTTTTTGGTTTCTGATTGCGCTTGACGGAGCGCCCGCCGGCCGCTATCTTCCGGGGCATGAAAGCCCCTGCGCCCCGACAAAATAAGCCCGACTGGACGTTTCTGACCAACCACGCACACGTGCTCCTCTGTCTCCATCGCGAGCCTGAAATGCGGATGAGAGACGTAGCCGAAATGGTCGGAATCACGGAGCGCGCGGTCCAGGCAATCGTTCGGGACCTCGAAAAAGCCAAATGCCTCCGCAAAGAGAAGCAGGGCCGGCGCAACCTGTACGAGGTGCGGCCGGAGATTCCGCTCCGCCACCCGCTTGAGAACCGCAAAACGGTCGGGGACCTGCTTAAAGCCGTAAAGTAGTTCGCCATAAAAAATTCACGAAAAGTAATAGGCGAAATATTATTCGTATAATAT
>CAZUJO010000397.1:0-3881 GCA_964619995.1 uncultured Leptospiraceae bacterium | reverse complement strand
TAGTTTCACGGTTCGGTCTTCCCATGCCGCGTCCATCTCAAAAGGCGCTGTATTTCTGGCGCTGGCCCGGCAAAAGTATTCTACGGGTTTGACAGATTCCGGGCATGTGTTCGATTTCGGCCCATGTCGGCGGGTCTTGTCTGGATTATCATTCTTGTTGTTGTGTTCCTGGTGAGGAACTCAGGATCTTCAGGGCAAGCCCAGAAGAAGCCTGCGGCAAAGAAGGCCAACCCGAAGAAGCTCACCGATGCAAGCATGACATCGACGAGGCTCGGTTATTCTTTTGAAATGAAAGGATCATGGACGCCCTGGCCGGATGCAGCGGCTGACTATGGCGCCGACTGCGGGCGGTTATGCGAAGACGATGCTGCGTTCGTAGTCATTGCCGTGTGGACGGAGGGCATGACCATCAATGAGGAGGCTCTCTTTGCCGGCCTCCTTGGTCGAGTCCGTGCAACTCTCCAGGAAGCAAACAGCGGACGGCGCCGGGTCATTCCTGAGCAGCGAGCGCTGCAGGTGGATTTCAAAAGGGAAGCCGCAGGCGGAAAGATATTCGACTATCGTGTGCAGATGCATCGCACCGAAAACGCAGCGTTCCTGTTTGCAGGCTGGGTGACCGCGCAGGCTGCTTCGCGCAAAGACGAACTTCTCTCTTTCTTTTCTACAATACGCGTTACCGAACCGCCCGGAAAACCCGACCTGTCTGTTCGTGAGCTGAATGTCCTTTCGTATGTTTTGAACGACGCGGCGCTCTATCTTCTCTATCAGAACAACAATGCAGCCGCGGTTCCGCTGCTCGAGAAGTCCATCTCTCTCAATAAAGACATGGTCGTTGTTCATAATCTCTTGATTGCGCTTCGCAGGTCCAAGCAGTTCCAGAAAGCATATGATCTGCTCACGCTTCACGATCCAAATCGTGCGGCTGGAGCCGAGTTCGCATCCATGCAGGCGAAGCTGGAAGCGGACCTTGGCCGCGATGACGACGCAGAAAAAAGCTTCCGCCTGCTTTTTGAGTCCGGTTATGAGAACGATTCTGACCTGCAGGAGTTTGTAAATCTCCTCACGCGGCAGGGAAAATTCGACACGGCGCGCGAAATTCTTGAGGCCAGAATCAAGACGCACCCCACGTACGCGAAATCGCTGATGCTCTCCACCGTTGCGGGCCAGCAGGGAAACTGGACCGAGGCGATCGAGATTATCCGGGAGATTCTGCGAAACGACCCGGGCAACCTGGAAGCGCGCGTTCAGCTCGTCGAAACCTGCCTGGGGGCCTCGAATTTCTCTGAATGCCGCGCTCTTACCGAAGAACTGATTGAGGCGAAATTCGAGCATCCGTATGTCTATTATCTCAAGGCCCGCGCAGAAAGCGGCCTCGGGTTATACCGCGAAGCGCTCGCGTCTGTTGAAAAGGCGCTGGCAGCGAATCCTGCAGATAACAATTCGCGAAATCTGCACGCACAAATATCTGGGATGCTCGGCCGCGGAGATCAAACCTTGATCAAAGAACCCATTGCGCCTGTGCCTGCTGACGTGGATTCCTTCCTTCCGGGACGGCCTGAAGTGACGGCGCATCCGGGCGCCTACTACGAACTCGCTCTGAAGGCTTTGCATTTTAAAGCGGGCGAGGAATCGAGGCGGACCGACTACCTGATCCTTCGCGTCGAGGGCAGCGAAGGAGTGCAGATGTACTCGTCTTTCCAGTTTCCGTTTGATCCGCTCATCGAGAGGATCTTCGTGAACCGCCTCGAAGTCGTGCATGATGACGGCCGGCGCGTTCACGGGCGTGTGGAAGATTACTACGTGATGGATGACACCCAAAGCGGAATGGCCAGCCAGAAGCAAATTCTCAACGTTCCGGTCCCCGGGCTCGCGCCCGGCTCAACCATTCACCTGGAGATCAGCACGCGGGATCTGGGTCGAAGCGAACGACCCAGATTCTACTATCACCTGATGTCCTGCCGGGTTCCCTGCCGCCGCTCCGTTCTCTCGATTCAGGGAGACGTGGATGCGGTCAGCGCGTTTACCGCAGATTGTGAAGAGAAAAGCGGCGGCAGTCAGAAGGTCTTCACAAAAGACCTGCCTCTGGCCGCTGTGCGCGAACCTCATCAGGCCCCTCCCTGGGACTATCTGCCCGGGGTCCGAGTCGGGAGCACGACGCCCTCATGGGCGGAAATTGCTTCGGAATACGGCGAGCAGATTGCTGCACGCATGGAAGTTGAACCCGTGAAAGAACTGGCGGGCCGCCTCGGGCTCACGCGCGCAAATGCGCTGACCGAGTCTCTGCGGTTCATCCGAAAAGAAATCCGTTATACGGCAATTGAATTCGGCGCGCGCGGCCGCGATCCATCTCCGTGCGACGATACGCTGCATCGAAAGTACGGCGATTGCAAAGACCAATCGGTTCTATTGATTTCTCTCCTGCGTTCTGCGGGGGTTGATGCTGTACCGGCGTTGATTCACTCGGACGTGCCGCTTGAGCCGGCGCTGCCGTCTATGGATCAGTTCAATCACATGATCGTTTATGTGAAGGAGCCGGCGCTGTTTGTGGATCCAACGGCAAGATACATGGATTCACGCCTTACGGTGCCGCCGGGTCTTGCAAAACGTTATGCGCTTTTGATCGACGGGGCTTCCTCCAGGATTGCTCAGCTGCCCGATTATCCAGGCGACAGCTCGGTCGTGGACATCGAAAGGCGGATTGAGACGTCTGCGGACGGACTGGCTGTGGAGGAAAAGGCTGCCTTCTCCGGAATTCTCGGAGGGTTTATGCGCGGCTATCTGAATGCGCTCGATCCGACTTTCCGGCGGCAGGGGATCGAGGACATTCTCGCTACCGGCGGATTTCCGCCTTCGCTTATCGAATTCGAAGACGAAGGCCTCGACGACTCGGATGCGCCGCTGGTGCTCCGGGTTCAGTACAGGCTCACGCGCGGACTGCACAGGGCCGGAGGCACTCTGCGGGCGGCTCTTCCTGCCGGTGTTGAGAAATACGTGCTGGGTCTGCGTGAACTTCCCGAGCGGACATCGCCGCTCATGATCGCGTTCCCGGTCGTCCTGCGCAGCTCTACGCGCGTTCTCGTTCCGCAGGGATTTGCGGAGGCGCAGCTCGAGGATTTTACCCCGCACGGCGGCGTCCTCGGGCCGTTCCGTTACGAAGGGAAATCAGTCCGGGAAAATTCCGATCTCGTTCTCAGCTTTGCCTGTTCAACTTCCGCCCACCTCGCTGCGCGAGAGCAGGCGAACCAGGTGGTCCACCACTGCAATCAAGCTCTGTCGTTTCTCGATCGTCCGGTGCTTTTTCACCCGCGCGCTTGACGCAGAGCCGGCCTGCGGGAAGTTTCACGCATGAACGATCTGGTTGAAATCACATCAGCTGGCATGGAAGTGCGATCCGGGTCTGATCGGGTTCCGGAGCACTGCGGAGGCGCCCACAGACGGCTCCGGAAGTTTTGGACAGGTGCGCGCTCACGATGCCATCGAGTTCGGCGCGCACATGCAGCGGGCAGGGTACAACCTCGCTGTGGTCGGCGAATCAGGAAGCGGCCGTCATTTCCTCGCGCGCAAGCTGCTGCTGGAAAAAGCCGCAAAAGAGGCAGCGCCGGATGACTGGTGCTACATCAACAATTTCGAAGAAAGCACGCGTCCGCGAGTTCTGCGTTTGCCCGCCGGCCGCGGCGCGCCTCTGCGCGCCGACATGCATCGCTTCGCCACCGAGCTCGGGGCCACAATTTCTACTGCATTCGAAGCAGACGAGTACCGGCGGCGCATTGAACAGATTCAGGGTGACCTGAAAGCAAAAGAAGAGGGCGCATTGCGCGAGCTGGGCGCGGCTTCTCTGAAAGAGGGAATTGCTCTCATGAGCACGGCGCAGGGGTTTGTGT
>CAZUJO010000396.1:0-3886 GCA_964619995.1 uncultured Leptospiraceae bacterium | reverse complement strand
GGCCGGGTGACTCGGCTCAGGTCGACTTCTTTGAAGTCTACGCGGATGTGAGCGGACAAAGACAGAAGGCGTATTTGTTTCTGATGCGTTTCATGCATTCGAAGCGCGACTTCTTCTGGCTTTATGAAAGACAGGATCAAATCAGCTTTCTGGACGGACACGCCCGCGCCTTTGCACATCTGGGATTCATTCCCGCCCGCCTTGTATACGACAATCTGTCTGCGGCGGTTCGCAAGATCACTGGCGCGGAGCGCCGGCTATCGGATCGATTTTCAGCGCTCGTTTCTCATTATGGTTTTGAACCATGCTTTGCCAGACCCGGCGAAGGTCATGACAAAGGAGGTGTTGAAGCGCGCGGGAAAGGGATCCGCTGGAGTTACCTGGTTCCAATCCCATGCGGGGCGACTCTTGAGCAGATCAGCAGAGAGACCCTGGCTGCTGCCGATGCGAAGCACAATACCGAAGCATGGGCAGAGGAAACTCGATGCATGCGTCCGACTGTTGAACCATTTGAAAGCTGCCAGATTGCGAAGGCTTTCGCGTCACGTCAGGCGATCGTGAGATTCCTCGGCGCGTTCTGCTCTGTGCCGTGTGAATGGAATGGGCTTGAAATCATGCTGCGCGTGTTTCCGGAACGGATCGAGCTGATCCACGGCGAGCAGGTGGTTCATCACGCGAGACTGAAAGGCGGCCAGAAAAGCATCGATTACCGCCATTATTTGCGGGAATTGAGCCGAAAACCACAGGCACTCAGGCAGGTGGCGCCGGAGCTGCTGGCTGTGATGGGAGAGCCGTTTGTATCTGCCTATGCAAGGCTGCAACAGAAACACGAACCACGTGAAACCGCCAGAATGTTCGCAGAAATCTTGCGTCTGGTCCAGCGCTTGGGTGAGCCGTTTGTGGCCGAGCGCCTTGCAGAGGCACTTGGGAAAGAACGCGCACTGCTTTTCTCTCTGCGCGAGAAAGTTGTGGAGATAGGCGAAGAATCGATTCCAGAATCGCTGCGAGTTCAAGTCGATGCCGCGAAAGCATCAGACTACGATTATCTTCTTGAGGCGGGCGCTCAATGAATCCCGTCGATGATGTTATCCGGATTTATGCACGCGAACTGAAGCTCCCCGGAGTCATCCGGAACTTCCAGGAGCTGGGCCGTGACGCGCGAGCGCATGCATGGACTCACGAAGAGTATCTCCGCGAGAACTTCAAGCTTGAGATCGAGTCACGCTTGCTGTCTGTGATGAGTTCAAGAATCCGCGAAGCTCGGTTCCCGGAACTCAAAACAATCGATACGTTCAAGCCTGAGCTTTCCGAGGGGCTGGATGCATCGGTCCTGGCAAAACTCACGGATTGCCAGTGGATCGATCAGAACGAGAACGTGATCCTCGCAGGGCCGATTGGAACCGGGAAGACGCATCTGGCAATCTCGCTCGGCATCGAAGCTGCGCGGCGCAAGAAGCGTGTGAAGTTCTTTCGTGCTGCTGAACTTGTTCGGCAACTCGTGGAAGCCAGAGATCTGCGCGAACTGGGCGCGATGCAAAGACGCCTGCGCAAGCTGCATCTGCTCATTCTTGATGAATTCGGATTTGTGCCGTTTGACAGAACGGGCGGCGAACTCCTGTTCAATCTGATTGCTGAACGGTACGAACGGAGCTCCGTGATCATCACAACAAATCTGAGCTTCAGCGAGTGGCCGGCCTTGTTCGCCGGAGATGAGAAACTCGCAACGGCCCTGATTGATCGTCTCGCGCACCACTCCACGATCCTGACAACGCGCGGAACTTCCAATCGGATGAAGAGGCAGAAACCTTCTTGACCCTGTGGCATGACCGGCTTTTCCCTTCCTTACGGGTGGGTCAGTTTCACGCCGGCAAAAGGGTCAGTTTCAGAGCGGCAGGAACACAAGGGTTTCAGCTCAGGCAGGGAATCAATCCGTCGTACATCCCCTCGACGAATACCATCACACTCGCTACGCAGAACTCCGCGGTGCATTGTCTCCGGAAGAAATCCATTTGCTTGAATGCGCGGCGGTCGCGGCTGACGAAGAATTGCGTTTCCATCCCGTAGAAATTGCTGCCGTGACAGGGATGGACGAAATGCGCATTCTTCGCGGTCTCCGCAGAATCAATGAGCAGACAGCCGTTTCAGGGGAAGGGTTCTTCCTTGAAGAAGCAATCGCAGAGCTGCAAACGAGATCGATCTACAGATTCAGCCGCAGACACAAGCGTGACGTCGTGATTGAAAGCATGCGCATTCGGGCACCTGGGCAGAAACCTCCCCGTTCCCAGTTGCTGAGACTCTACCACAGGAAGATAGCCGAACATTTGGAGACAAACGCGCCTGAGGCTGGCGGCCGAATGCCCGGCACGCAGGTCGCAGTGAGTGCTTGCGGGACCTGGCGGCTCGCGAGGCTCTAAAGAAAGCCCGTAGACTTGCGAGCGATCCCGAGAACCTTGCCTCCGCGTCCGAGTATCTCGTTCTCTGGCTCAGGAACATGAATTTGTCCACCCTCACTCCGGAGACATCTCGAGTAGTTCTTGAGACGCTTGTTCCTATTCTTCAATTTGACAGAGACCAATCCCGGCGCGAAGCCAGTTGCTCCTTTGGTGAATCAGTAGGGTGCCGCGGCAAGAGAGGCCTTCCTCCGAAGCCTTGAGATCAAGAAGCAAATGAACGATCATCAAGGCGCAGCGATCGCATGCAGCTTCCTTGCCGATCTCGCCCAGAGAGCCAATGATCTGAACGCGGCTGCGGCCTTTTGCGAGGAGGGACTGAAAAGAAACCTTATGACAGGTAACGAGTACGGATGCAGAGAGATGGCGGCACAACTTGCGAAGCTCATGTGGAGCGTTGATCAAACGAGGGCGTCTCAGCTGGTACGTCAGTCGCTTTTGTTCGGTCTGGCTGAGGATGATTTCTACCATTGGGTGCTACTCAACGGCAATGCCCTCGGACTGAAGACCTGGGAAAGGGAGCGGCTTGAGTTTCTCAGGCGGCCGGCGTATATAAGGGCCGCCATTCAAACGCTCCAAACACATTGTACAAGCTATGCTCAAATTCCATTGTGGCACGATGGACCAACCGGGACGCAACACTGGGACGCCCTTGTCCGAGCACACCAGGGATCCAACCGAGGCAGCGATGTGGCTGGTCTGGACTCCTGGGAGAAAACCCGGAGATTCCTCGAGTCATTGCCCTTCATTGAGGTAGAGCCGGAGGCAAGCTTTGCGAAGGCAGGATGCCGATATTTCCACGCAGACTTGCCCCCCCTGGCCACACGGCCTATCTGGGTGTGATTCAGCTAAAGTATGCCCGTCAGGAAGGGCTTTCCGTATTGCGGAAGAATGGAAGCCACGGATTGGAACTTGTCGCTGCGGGCAGGTCTACTCTGCATGAAACACATCAGATTAGCTTGATCACAGAAAGCGTTTTAGAGTCTCCGCAGAATGATGCCATATCCAGACGGGTGGACAGACTGGTTACGTGGTATCCCGGGGAATTCTATACCGAGCTACCCAGAGAGCTGCCGGCAGACGAAAAACTCTGGAACGACAACTGGCCAGGGAAGTTGGATGCTCTGGCTGGCGGCTGAGCCACCATATCGTCAGGCGGCCTTGCGACGAATGTTCAGGTGCCTTTTTGGACCGCCATCCACAACCTCGGATTTGGAATTTGTGATGCTCCTGACTCAGAAGTGAACCCAAGATGCGCATTGATACACGCCACCCAGTGCAGCCAGCTTTCGTGTTTCTGATGGGCTCGTCGCAATGACCCGCTTGCACTCTGGAAGGGCAGAAATCGTTTGAAGGGCAGCCTCGTCCTCCGGCAACCCGTATTGCGGCACAATGAACGTGTCACCCAGACGAACGAAGTTGACATAGTTGCCGAC
>CAZUJO010000395.1:0-3889 GCA_964619995.1 uncultured Leptospiraceae bacterium | reverse complement strand
AGTGGTCTCACAAAGGATACGAATACCTCGCGGAGAACACAATTGAAGACGAGGACTATGTCTTTTATCCGCCGGGGAAAAGATTGAAATTCCAGCCCGAGATGATTCTGTACTGGGGCCGCGACGACCGGATCGTGAATCTCGCTTACGGCAAGCTCGTGCGAATGACGCTTCGCTGCCGTTTGATTGAGCTGCCAGGCGGGCACTGCGTTCAAACCGAAAATCCAGCCGACCTGCTGAACGCCTTTTTTCCGAACAGCAAATAGGATTGCGCCCTCCCCGATTGCTTTTTTTCTGAGCGCATGCTTCCTCACAACAAGCTCCTTTCCACGCTGGCCGGAATCGATAAGGTCTACATACAAACGCACAATTTTCCCGACCACGATTCTGTGGCTTCGGGCTTCGGGCTTCAGTACTTCCTGAAACGCGCCGGAAAACAGTCCATGATCATCTACGAGGGAGAAGTGCAGCGGGATTCGCTCAAGCGCATGATTCAGGAACTGGGCATAGACATCCGGCCCGCGAGCCGTTATGCGCTCACGCCTGAAGATAAGATCATTGTTGTGGACGGATGCAAAGGGAACAAGAATGTCACGGACCTGATCGGCGATGAAGTCGCCGTGATCGACCATCATCAGGTTACGGCCCCGGACGATGTTAAGTTCGCCGATATACGGCCGGAATACGGCGCATGCTCTTCCATCATCTTTGAATATCTGAGCACGCAGGAAGGACAGATTCCGCAGGAAGTCGCGACGGCCCTCATGGTCGGCATCAACATGGACACGGCCCTGCTCACGCGCAGCGTGAGCCGCGGAGATCTTCTCGCTTATACGGACCTGTACCGCATAGCGGATGTTTCGCTCGTAAACTCCATTCTCATTAACTATATACAGACCAAAGATCTGGCGTTTTACAAAACGGCGCTGGACCGGGTCCGCATCAAAGAGTCCCTTGCTTTCTGCTTTTTTCCGGACGGTTGCAACCAAAACCTTCTGGGAATTCTGGGCGATTTCTTCATGTCGCTCCAGGAAATAGAATTTGTCGCGCTCTGCGCAAAGAACGATGGAAAAATCAACTTTTCTCTTCGCAGTGAAAACCGCTCCTGGAACGCATCGAAGATCGTTCAGGAAGTTCTCGACGGACTCGGATTCG
This sequence comes from uncultured Leptospiraceae bacterium, assembly GCA_964619995.1. Classification (GTDB taxonomy): domain Bacteria; phylum Spirochaetota; class Leptospiria; order Leptospirales; family Leptonemataceae; genus JAEUSB01. The sequence goes on along the minus strand of CAZUJO010000395.1, from coordinate 2,734 downwards.
GGGGCGGCCATAACGATCGCGCAGGTGGAATCATTCAAGACTCGGGCCTTTTCAAAGAAGAGGAAATCTATCGGCGGCTTGTGCGGGCGCTGAAGCTGCCGGACGTCGCCATCTTTTGAATTTGACACGCTTGCGCGGCCGCTGATACAGGATTGTGTCGTCCGTAGCCGGAACCCTGTTCACTGTTTCCACATTCGGAGAATCGCACGGTCCGGCCGTAGGTGTGGTCGTCGACGGATGCCCCGCCGGAATCGAAATCGATCTTGAAGAAATTCAAGCGGAACTGGACCGCCGGAAGCCCGGACAGAGTCACCTTACGACCGCGCGCCAGGAACCCGATCGATTCGAAGTTCTAAGCGGTCTCTTCGAAGGAAAAACGCTCGGCACACCGATCGCGATGATGGTGCGCAATGTGGACATGCGCTCACAGGATTATCAGGGTTTCGCGCAGGTGTACCGGCCGTCACACGCTGATTTCACCTACCATGCAAAGTACGGACATCGCACGCCGCACGGCGGCGGACGCGCGTCGGTGCGCGAAACAATCGGCCGCGTTGCAGCAGGAGCGATTGCCCGGCAGATCCTGCGAAAAGAACTTGGAATCGAAACCATCGCCTGGGTGGAAAGCATCGGCACGGTTGACTCTCAATCTATCAAGAACCCTCCTCAATCGCGCGACCAGGTCGACGCCAATCTCGTGCGCTGCCCGAATGAGATTGCCGCAAAAAAAATGGTCGCACTCGTGGAAGAGGCGCGGGCCAAAAAGGACAGTGTCGGTGGGACGTTAGGCGTCATTGTACGCGGAGTGCCGCCCGGTCTCGGAGATCCGGTGTTCGACCGGCTTGAAGCCGACTTTGCAAAGGCGTCTCTTTCCATTCCGGCATGCAAGGGCTTTGAATCCGGAAGCGGGTTCGAAGGAACGCGGCTCTTCGGCAGCCAGCACAATGACGCATTCACGGCCCCTGCCGAACCGCTCCGCGACTCAACGGAACGGATGCCGGCGCCTTCTGTCCAGACGCGCACAAACTTCTCCGGAGGAATCCAGGGGGGAATTTCAAACGGCATGCCTATCTTGTGCCGCCTTGCCTTCAAGCCCACTGCAACCATCAGTCAGGAACAGGACACAGTGAACGAAAAGGGTGAGGCCGTGAAGCTCGAAGCGAAGGGGAGACATGATCCCTGCGTGCTTCCGCGCGCAGTCCCCATTGTGGAAGCTGTGTTCAATCTGGTGCTTGTGGATGCCTATCTTCGCCAGCGGGCGCAGAGTCCGGACTGGTGGCTGCGGTACAAAAAGAATGTTTAGAGCCGCTCTGCTTATCCTACTTGCGGCCTTCACGGCGGGCTGCGGGAATACGTTTGAGGGCCGCGATTGCAGCCGCAAATGCAAATCTGACTATGATGGATGCTTGAATTCGTTGATTCTTCTCAATGTGCCAGCGAACCAGACTCCTACCATCAACACGGTCCTCGTACTGAGCTGTCGCGCAGATAAGAAAACCTGCGATGATTCTTGCGGCCAGCTCTAGTTCGCAGAGAATTCGTAAATCACTTGCGATTTCTCATACAGTATAGCATTCCGTTCTCATGCTGAGACGCCTCCTCCCTGCCCTGTTGATTCTTTCCGCAACCTGTGGAAAGGGCTCCGAAATCCCTCCGGTCAACCCCGCGAAAGTTTTTACGCAGGTAGAGAAGGCCCTCAGCGATTCATATTTCGCCGGCGAGCCCGCGCCCCCGCTGGAAAAGCTTTATGGCGCAGCCCTCGCTGCCCTTGAGACGCAGGGCACGCCTTCGCAGGAAGGGGTGGTGAAGGCCATTGCCGCCGGCGGCGAGCAGAAGGTCCGCGAGAGAACCTACAAAGCGTTGAGCGCGTTTCTCACTGCGCTTCCCGGCTCAAACGATTTCGCCAGGCCGGAAGGGCTGATCCTCAGCGAAGACAAGGCGAGACAATTTGGAATCGGTGTGCTTTTGATGCAGGAAGGCCCGGGTCGATTCATCGTTCTTGATACGATCGAAAACTCTCCAGCGGCAGGCGCAGGCGTGAAGCCAGGGTCCGTGCTGAAAAGCATAGATGGACTCGACGTCTCTCCAATGGATCTTGAGGAAGTTGCCGGAAGAATTCGCGGCAGCCAGGATTCAGAAGTTCGCCTCACCATGTACGGCGCCGAACATGCGATCAAGCGGTCTAAAATAAACTTTATAAACTATTCGAACGCAACGTGGCCCCTTGCAAACGGGGGTCAGGTGGAAATCGTTGCGCTTCGCACTGCGCTGCCAGGAACCGCGGCAGAACTGAAATCCTTCTTCCTTCAGATGGGCAAGCGCTCCGCGCTCGTGCTGGATTTGCGCAAACTGCAGCAGGGAGACTTTGAGGAATGCTTCAAAGTAGCGGACCTCTTTGTGGGCAAAAAGAAGATGGGAGAACTTGTTCAAAAAAGCGGCGCTCAAGCCATCCAGGGAGACGCAGACTCTCTGTTTACAGGGCCCATCTATGTTATCCTGGGCAAGCATTCGTCTTCGGCTGCGGACGTACTGGCGATGGCGATCCGCTCGTCTCTCGAGGTCAATTTGATCGGAGTCGATCGACCGGGACTGGCGTTCTTCACGCAGAACGTTCCGATCGATGGAGGCATCAAGCTGCACCTTACCAAGGGCTACGTTGCGGACGAAAACGGAATTCAGCTTTCGAAGCGCGGTCTGAAAATGGACGTGAACATTGACGACTATCTGCCTTCCG
>CAZUJO010000394.1:0-3893 GCA_964619995.1 uncultured Leptospiraceae bacterium | reverse complement strand
TCCGCGCACGCGTCACCTCCAGCACATGAATGAAGGAGGCGCCGTAGAGCAGAATGGCCACTGCGGAGTGAGCGACGGTTACCGGCACCGGGATTTGATAAAGCACGTTCAGGATGCCCAGCGTCGATTGCAGCGCCACGAGGCCCAGAATCACGGGCAGGATGCGCCGCGCCGATTCTTCGAGATCGCGGCTGCGCAGAAAAACGACGAGCGTAAACAGAATGAGCAAGTAGGCCATGAAGCGATGGCTCATATGCTTCTCAACATGTCCCTGCATCGGCGGGAGGTAGGTGCGCGACCAGCGGCTGGATCCGTCCGGCTCGAAGATCTGCACGCTGTAGCAGGCGGGAAAATCCGTGCAGGCAAGTCCGGCTTCGTTCGTACTGACCCGGCCTCCCAGATAGATCTGAACAAATACAAGGCCGTAGAGAATCGCGGCAAGCACGCGCGCTTCGCGCGTTGCGACGCCCGGTTCTGATTCTCTCGTGCGAAACCAGACGAACAGAAGGCAGCTCCAGAAAAGAAGCGCATTGATCAGGTGGCTTTTAACGACGTATGGCGCGAGCTTTTCAGTGATCGTGGCGCCGCCGAGAAGGATCTGCGTGGTGAGAAGCAATGCGGCGAGCGCTGCGGGCTTCCAGAATTCATTCCGGAATCGGGTCAGAATCAAAAAGAGCCAGGCAAGAAACAGAATGCTCATGAGGCCTACGGCCGCGCGATGAATGAATTCCAGGTACACCCGGAACTCGTAAGGCGGGATGACATGTCCGTAGCAGAGCGGCCAATCGGGGCAGGCAAGACCCGCATCGTTCGCGCGGACCAGGGGCCCGAGGATCATAACCGTCAGGGTAATCAGACAGAGCCAGAAGGTAGTTCTGTTCAAGAAACGGTGGGAACCGGCCATTGCTTCCAGGTTTTTGCGAGGTCTCTCCTATACAAATCAATTTGACTGCCCCGGTCCGGCCTCGCAAAAAAATCAGAACATGCAAAAATATGATTGCGTAACACCTGTATAGTTATTAGAATGCTGGCATGCTAACGGAACTTCGAATTGAAAACTTCGGTATCATCGATGAGATGCGCTTTCATCCCGGCCCTGGCCTTTCCGTTCTGACGGGGGAAACAGGCGCTGGAAAATCCCTCTTGATTCAATCGCTCGCAGCCCTGCTCGGGGGCAAGCTGGGCGCTGGTGTGGTGCGGGCCGGGTCGGCACGGGCCTTGATTGAAGGACGCTTTCAGCAGGGAGATGAGGACGGCTCCGAGATTATCCTGCGCCGCGAGATCTCAGGCGACGGGCGAAGCCGGGTGTATGTAAACGGCTCGCCGACCAATCTCGCGGGTTTGCGCGCGAAGGCATCGCAGGTGCTGGAACTCAACGGGCAGCACGACCAGCAAAAACTTCTCGATCCGGATCATCAGCTTGAATCGCTCGATTCGTATTGTGAAGCGTACCAGCTTCGCGACCGCGTTTCCTCTCTATATCATGAATGGCATGCTCTGTCCAAACGCCTGCGCGCAGTGCGGATGCAGAAAGAGGAGAGGGAGTTCCGTCTGGAGTTTCTTCATCATGCAGTAAAAGAGATCGATCAGCTCGCGCCCGAGGAGGGCGAACTTGAGAGACTGGAACAGGAGAAGGCTCTCATGCAGAATGGAGGAAAGCTCTTCGAGAGTCTGCACGTTGCCTCGCGATTGCTCGGCGGAGAGGATCATTCCGTGCTCACGGCTTTGTCCCGCATACAGCAGCTCCTCGACAAACACGATCACATCATGCCCGAATTCTCAGCCCCGTTGCTTGAGCTGAATGAGGCATGCATTCTGCTTGAGAATTTTCAGGAATCGATGCGCAGCCAGATGGACCGCCTGCAGTTCTCGCCGGAGCGCCTTGAGGATGTGGAAGAGCGCATCTTCGCTTACCGGAGACTCACAAAAAAGCACGGGCATTCTCTGCTCCATGTGCGCGACGGGTTTCTGCGGGAAATTCACGAGCTCGACAATGTTGAGGAGAACGAAAAGAAGCTGGAGGCCGACGTTGAGCGGGCTCGGCATGAACTGCTTGAAGTCGCGGAGCTCCTCTCGCGCCTCCGCCGGTCCTGTGTTCCAGGTCTTGAGGAACGCATTTCAAAGGAGCTTGGAGTGATCGGCATGCCGGGGGCCGAGGTTCGCATTTCGATCAACCGTGAAATGAGTTCTGAATCAGACGGCACGTTTGTAGTCGGGGAAAAGGGGCTCGATCGGGTCGAGTTCTACTTCAAGCCGAATCCGGGCGAGCCCGCGCACCCTCTGCGCAAAATCGCAAGCGGTGGAGAACTCTCGCGCATCATGCTGGCCTGCAAGTCCGTGATGATGGAATCCCGTCCCACCTCAACGATCGTATTCGACGAGATCGATGCTGGAGTGGGGGGCGAGGTCGCCCACACGCTGGCCGAAAAGCTCCGGCAAATTTCCACGGACTGTCAGGTAATCGTAGTCACGCACCTGGCACAGGTTGCCGCGAGGGCGGATCATCACTTCAAGGTTTCCAAAAAGCAGGAGAACGGGAGAACCGTTTCCCGGCTGAGCCGGCTTCACCAGGAGCACCGGGTTCAGGAAGTGGCCCGAATGATGGGAGGCGCGAGCGCCATCGACTACGCGCGAGAGTGCCTGTCTCTGGCGGGCTAGGAATATGAATGACGCATCCCTTCCCGAATATTTTCTGGCCTCGGTCCGCGTTTGAGCGGGCCCTGCCGGGTCAAATCGGGATTGAGAAGCACGACGGAAAAAATCCTGCCCCGCAAGAAGGGCAAATCGGCATGGCTGGGGCTTTTGCTCCTGCCCATTCTTGTCGTTCCGCTCCTACCAGAGCGAAGTCAGTTCCTCGGAAGGAACATCAAAGACATCCGCTTCGAAGGTCTGCACAACGTCTCCGTGGATGAAGTGGCCGGAATGCTCACGCTTGAGCGCGGTACGAAAGTTGACGAGGCCTCGCTCAATGCGGACATCAAGACCCTGTTCAAGTCCGGCTTCTTCGGCCGCATCGCCGTGCGCGGTGTCATGGAAGGGGACGGAGTCATCCTCATTTTCGAATTCGCCGAACTGCCGCGAATCAAGGAAATCGATTTTGTCGGCGCAGATAAGCTCTATTCCGCGGACCTCAAGACGCTCGTAGGTTACAAAGAGGGCGAGGTTTTCGCCGAACAGAAGGTGAAGTCTGCGATCCCGAAGATCAAAGAGAAATACCGCACCGAAGGTTACTTCCTCGCCGAAGTATGGTACCGCGTATCGCAGGTAGATGCGGACAACGAAGTCGTCGTAAAATACATCATCGACGAAGGCGAGAACATACCGATTGCGAAGATCAACATCGTCGGAGCGAGGTATCTCGATCCGGAAGATCTGCTCGGCGCTATGGAGCAGAAGGAAGAAGGGGTCGTCGAGGACGGTGTCTTCGATGAGTCCAAGTTCGAGTCAGACAAATTCAAGATACTGGGTTTCGCGAAGGCCGCGGGTTACGTTGACGCAGACCTGGATCCGACTGGCACCGGCTACGAAATCCGGTGGCGGAATCCTTCGAAGCCGGAAGACGGCCGCGTGGTGGTCGTAACCTACAAACTCATCGAAGGTGAGATTCGCTACTTTGGCGGTTATTCGCTTGAGTTCGATACGGACACGCTCAACGAAGAGCTGAATCCGCGCGAAAGGCCTCGCAAGAGAGTGGATCCGCAGCCGGTCTTTCGAAAAGAAGACCTGCTGAACTCCATGGAGTATTCCAACAGCGATCTTTCCGACGTGTTTGATGAAGGCCGCTACTTCCGCGACCGCACGCTGGTGCAGGAATCCTATTCCACTCAGGGATATGTGTTTTCACAGGTGCAGCCTGCGTTCGTCAACTTCTCGCTGACCGAGCAGACCATTGC
>CAZUJO010000393.1:0-3902 GCA_964619995.1 uncultured Leptospiraceae bacterium | reverse complement strand
TAGAGCGGACAGCCGCAAATCTAAACGGATTTCGCGCGCCCGGAAAGAAGCAGGTCATTCTGATCGGGTCTTCGCGCAGTATGGTGCTTGGTGAGGTGCGCAGACACGACGCTGCCGCGGACCCGCATCTCGACGCGCAGGGCAAAGCTCTGCTTTCGCAGTACTACTTTGACCCGCTGCTGGCTTTTCCCGGCGCGAATCTCATGGTCGAGCTCATTGTGGTGGATACGCTGGTTCGCTCCGGCGCGAAGCCCGATCTCGTCGTCATTGAACTCGGACCGGAGTATTTGAACGACGCGCTCGTTGAATCTCAGTACAACCAGAATATTTACGAGCCTGATTTCATGATTCGTCACTGGAGCGCCTTTCCTCGAGAAATGGCCCTCGACTCTGCGGTCCGAATTGCATTTCCATCGTATCGCTATAAATTTCGTCCGGAGGCAGCAATTCTCGGCGGCTTCAAAAGCGATTTCGAAGAGCGGCGCGGACTGATGCTCGCGATTCTTGCAGCAAAGACGAGCTTCGCCTCCGCGGGCAAAGATGTGGTAGACTTTCCGGGTTCTGAGCAGAACGAGAATCCAGCATTCGTCGCGCAGCTTACAGCCATTCAGCAGTCCCTGACCCCTCTCAGGTCGCGTCATCATCTCGATGGACTTCTGGCTGACATGCTCGGCATGCTGAAGCGTTCGGGAATTCCAGTTGTTGTCTGGCTTCCGCCGGTCAGCAATCAGTTCCGGGCGAAGATATACGAAGGCTTTTCAAAGCAACTCGACCCCGCCGCCTTTCAAAAGGCCGTGCGGGATTCAGGGCTTCCGGTTGCCGACTCGTCGGCTTTCATGGAGAAGTGCGATCGCTGGGAAGATGCAGTCCATCATTCCCGCAGGTGCAACGGTTTGATTGCTCACTCCATTCTGACTGCGGCCGGATTCCGCTGATATTCTGCGAAATCAGGGAACTCGGAATTTCTGTATCTGCAGGAATTCTGAGTTCTTTGTTTCAATGGGTAAGAGATTCTTGCGCCACGCTTCGTCGAGCGCTCCCTCTGTGTGAACCTTGTCCTCGAGACCTTTCTGCCAGCTTTGACCAAACCGCGGCGTAAACACGGCAACGGTCTTGCCCCGTCTATGCGTACGCAAGGCCCGCGTGAAAGCCCCGGCATCGCGGACCAGGTAGGTCTCGTGTTCGAAATACTGAGGCCCTTCGTAATGAAGCAGGAGTGTGTCGGAAAACACCCAGATGTCTGCCTCTGATTTCTGAAACTCCATCAGGTACTGCTTCTGCTGCCTGCAGCCGGTCTTTCGCATGCCTGTGCCGATGAATGTGAGAGCCGCCGGCAGAAGCAGGAGGACGATCATTATGACCCGCGCGATCTTACCCGTTTCAATGGTCTTTTGTGCGCGCGAAAGCAGAATGAAACCAGGGAAGAACGCAAGCACCAGATAGCGGGGACCCCAGTTCAAAGCTCCGTCGCCCGGTGAAGTTGCGCTTATGAGGAACACGAACAGAATCAAAGCTGGATGAAGAACCGCTTCCGCAGAGCTGAGAGTGGCCGCATAACGTTTGCGGAACAGGATAATGAGAACCACGACGAGAGCCGGCAGATAAGGCACAAAACCAATCTGCAGCTTGCCGGCGAACAGCATCGTGGTGATCTGCAGGAGTTTTGCCTGCCAGCCGGTCCAGAAAAGTGCTGTGTTCGCCGCCATCCTCGGCCCGAGAGGCAGACCGTATCGCGCGGTGTTGAATGCTATGAATAGAAGGAAGCTCGCGGTCGCGCCGGCGGCAAAAGGAAAGATTCCTGCAAAGCGGTCCTTGAAAGATCCGTCATTTTTCAAAAGAGCAAACACGCCCAGGGAAAAGCAAAGAAGAAGGTGTTCCAGGCGGAGGAAGCTCGTGAGGCCGATGAGGATTCCAGAAAGAAGCAAAAGTCCTGGGCGCCCTTTGCCATACGAGGCCAGGAACCCGGCGATCCCGGCTGCGTTAAACAGCGCGTAGGCGGTCTGCTCTGAGTAATCAACGCTCATGACGAGCAGGGGGGTCCCGAGCGCAAAGCCGACCAGCACAAGCGGATGCGGCCGCTCCACGTATTCAAAGAGCAGCACCAGCAGAAGGTACGCGATTACGGAGATGTAGTAGAGGGCAGCGTTTGAAAAGAAGCGCAGCACTTGAGCGGAGAAGGCTGTGAATGCAATGGGATATTGACCGAGAAACCGGTCTTTCACTTTTACGAGATAGATGCCGTCGAATGGGAAGTAGCGGAATTCGGGATCGAGATCAGCCCGGGCGGGGTATACATATTCCTCGGATTGGAAATTATTCTTTAATAATGATTTAGATTGTGTATATTTCGCGAGGTTGTCGCCGAAGAAGCACTGGTCCTTGTCTACGCGCATTACGAAGAAGAGCGTCACTGCCGTAATGGCGGCTATCGCGGCGAGGGAATGCCTGGACATAGTTTACGATCCTCCGCGGCGGATTGCGGGCAATCAAAAATGGACACGGCGAGCGCCGTGTCCGGTTTGAGTTACTGCTGGTTTGGAGTGTTTGCCTGCGGGATTTTTGCGAGCAGGTCGCGGGCGATTTCGCCAGCTTTTACGTTGATGTTGGCAATCGCATCGTAGATGCTGCCGATGGTTTTGGTCTGGAAGTCTTTCGCCTGATTGGCCGGGCCGGCAAGCGGCTCGATTCTTGCGAGGTATTCCAGCGGCAGATTTGCGATTTGTTTGTGAACCTGTTCAACGGAGCGCGCGCCGCGATCGATGGCTTCCTGAACAGTCTTTTGAAGTTCTACTAGATTCATTGTTTCCTTCCTGGAGATGTGTCGAGGTGCGCACGTCGACGAAAAAGAGCAAGAACATATCGGTGAGCGGATCAGATCAATCGAATGTCCCGTAGAACGGGAAACTCAGCTCGCCAGTCGCTGGCGGCTTTTGCGTCGATTTGAAACGCCAGGTCTGTCTCTGTCAGACCGGCTTCTGCGATCAGCTCGCCCCGGGGATCAAATGCAGCGGACTGACCGCAGAGATCCATAGGACCGCATGATCCGCAGGCATTGCAAACCATCACAAATGCCTGGTTCTCGATCGCGCGCCCCCTCGCCAGGGCTGTCAGATGAGTTGCGCGCTGCACGGGCCACATGGCCGGCAGAATGAACAGGTCGACTCCCTTCTTCACAAGGATGCGGAAGAGTTCGGGAAACCGCAGGTCGTAGCACGTAGCCGCCCCGCCTACAAAGTCGCCTATCGGTGAGGAAACGGGTTCCGAGCCCGGCGCGAGGAATCGATCTTCTCCGAGCACTCCGATCAAGTGCACTTTGTCATACTGCGCGATGATCTTGCCGCCGGAGATCCAGTGCTGTCGGTTTACGACCTGGCCCTCGTGCGTAACGAGCGCGGGCAGCACAATGATTCCATCTCGCGTCTCCGTGAGGGCGCGGATTTCTTCAACAAACCGTGAATTGAACTCTGTAACGGAACCCAGCCGGCGGTAGGGAAAGCCCGATGTGGCGGCCTCCGGAAAGACAATCAGATCTTCGTTGAACTTCAGCCGATCCCGGATTTTGGACGCGTTGACTTCCGGATTTTCATAGTGCACGGAAATCTGGCACAGGCGGACCCGCATCTCAGTTGCACGCGGCCGTTGATTCTTTTCGCCACGCGGGCGCGGTCTCTACATCCAGCCATCGTATGATTTCTTTTTCTCGAAATGCTGCGCTGAATGGTTTGTACTGCTTATACTCACAGTTTGCGGCGCATGCAACGGGACTGCCGACGCCCTTTTCGCCGGTGAGCTGGTTCCACTGGATTGTGAGCCGGTAATTCTCAAAGCTCCAGATTCCGAATTGTTTATGATTCTTTATATCTGAGATGGTCTTCTCCAGAATGGCGCGCCCATCCTGGCAG
>CAZUJO010000392.1:0-3913 GCA_964619995.1 uncultured Leptospiraceae bacterium | reverse complement strand
TTCCGCATCTGCAAACGCCCATCATTCAGGAGATGATCAAAGAGATTCGTTTCAAGAACTTCCTGTTTGTTCCGCTCATCATTCAGGATGAAGTCATGGGCGACATGTTCTTTACGAGCTACAGAAACGACTGGAGCCTGACAAAGACAGACATTGCAAACATCACAACATTCTGCAGTCAGATATCAACGGCGCTCCATAACTCCCGCCTCTTTCTCGAAGTTCAGCGGGAAAAGGAGAAAGCTCTGCTTGCGCAGCAGGAAGCAGAGGCCGAGCGGAACAAATCTGAAAATTTGCTCTTAAATATTCTGCCGCTCGATGTTGCGCGCGAACTGAAAGAGAAAGGCTTCGCCGATCCGGAACACTTTGAATCGGTGAGCGTTCTCTTTACAGATTTTCAGGGCTTCACGCAGATCGCGGAAAGTCTTTCCCCGAATGAACTCATTCGCGAGCTCGATGCATGCTTCGTGCAGTTCGACAGAATCACCGAGCGATTCGGTCTTGAGAAACTAAAAACCATTGGCGACAGCTACATGTGCGCGGGCGGCATCCCCCGCAGAAACCAGACGCATGCGCTGGACTCGGTGCTTGCTGCTCTTGAGATGCAGGGATTCCTCCACGCAATGAAGAAACAAAAACAGGACGGCGGACTCCCTTACTGGGAGATTCGGCTCGGAATTCATTCAGGTCCGCTCGTAGCCGGCGTCATTGGCGAAAAGAAATTCGCGTATGATGTCTGGGGAGATACCGTCAATACGGCGAGTCGGATGGAATCGAGCGGCGCTCCGGGGAGAATCAACATCAGCGGCGCAACCTACGAGCTGGTGAAAGATTACTTCGACTGCGAATACAGGGGCAAGGTGAGCGCAAAGAATAAGGGCGAAGTTGACATGTACTACGTGAACCGGATCAAGCCGGGCTTCGCGCTCGACCCCGAGGGACGGGTGCCTGATCTGCCCCTCATGGTGCGCCATGCGACGGGCGGCGGCCAGGACCCGGACCCTCGCCCCACAATTTCCTTGACCTGAGTCCCCGCGCGCGCGAATGTGGCCGCAACAATCCCCTGTAGCTCAGTCGGTAGAGCGCGTGACTGTTAATCACTAGGTCCCTGGTTCGAGCCCAGGCGGGGGAGCAACTTTAACGATTTACGAACCTTGGCCTGCGACGAAACGGCAATCAGTTCGTCGGTTAGAAGCCAGCAGAATGGTTCGTGGAATTGGAAACTGATTCTTCCGTCATCGTAGATTACCATCTGCACGGTATTCCGCAGAAAAAGAGCTTTTTCCTCAATCGGGGAACTGGCAAACACAGCCGGTGCTCTTTCCACCCGGCTGATCGTCTTGAGGATTGGATCGATGGTCCTTCCCGGGTCTCCGGAAATAGCCCTAGCTCTTCCTTCAAGAAAAGCGATCTCTTTTTCCTTTTCCCTGATCTTGGCAATTAGGTGTTCCTGCGAAATTCCGCCTGTTAGGTCCAACAGACGCGAAATTGCCGATTGAGCACTTGTGATCTTTGTGGTGATTCTTGCTTTCTCAATAGATTTGTCCGATCTCTTCCGTTTGGAATACTCTATGAAAGAGTCAGCGAGCGCAGCCGCGAAATTCGAATCAAAGCACAGTTCTGCGAGTCTGCTGGAAATCATATCAACGAGCTTGCCCTCCCGGATTGTCACCTGCCTGCCGCCGAGATGGCCGCACTTGTGCACATAATGCACCACAGGTCTTCTTTGCCCCCCAACAGATTTGATAGGAATCTCATGGCCGGTAAATGTGCGCCCGCAGGAACAGCGCAGGATGTTGGCGAAGTGGAATCTCTTCTTTCTTTCTTTTCGTGGAGCATATCGCTTGCGCAATAGCAACATGCGACGTTCGTAGACCTCCTTGGGATACAGAGTCTCGTGCTTACCCGGGACAACGTCGCCCAAACTGCTGCGCAGTTCACCGTGATAGAATGGATTTGTGAGGAGGGAGTGAATCTGTCCGCTGCTCCTATTCCACTTTCCTCCTTTGGGCGCCTTGATGCCCATTTCGTTCAAATGGTCCGCCAGAGTGCGAATCGTATAGCGCCCGGTATCGAACGATTCGAAGATGTATGTCAGCGTTTCCCTAAGTTCCTCGTTGATGACGATGCACCTCTGGTTTGCATCCCATTGGTAGCCCCACGGTATCGAGTGGGGAATGCCCTGACTCCGTTTCTTCGCGTGAACAGCAGAAATCTTTCGGGAAAGAACGTCCGAATGATTCGTGGCCATTAGGCACTTGAACATGAAATGCATTTTTTCCTCGGGAGTTGACTCGGGACTTACAATCTTGTTTTCAAAGTGCAGATGAAAACTGAATCCCTCCTTCTTGACGTAAACGTCTAGGATGCGGGCTGCGTCGGTGTAGTTGCGGGCCAGCCGCTCCGTGTCGCGAGCGATCACCGTTCGGATGCGATTTTCCTTGCAGAAAGTCAACATCTGCCGGAAGACCTTTCGATCCTCGGATGTCCAGCCGGACTCTGTGACGGCAAAGATCTTGACAACCTCTAGTCCCTTCGTTGCCGCATAGCGAAGGCCCTCTTCCTCCTGCATTGCGATGGAAAGCCCTCCCTCTTGGACCGTGCTTGAGATTCGATCAAAAAGCACGGCCTTCTTGCAGTCGGAACTAATCTCTAGCTTGTTCATTGCGGTCCATCCAGTCGGCAAAAAGAGTTAACCGTGCGGTCCATTGCTCCCATCGCGGGCTTGCCGCAACGGCCTCGCAGAACTCCGCCTTCTGCGTTTCATGTGATCTGCGGGCAGAGGCCCTCGATGTAATGCCACTTAGAGCGCCTCCACGAGCCACTTCCGTCGATGACTGAGAAACTTGAGGCACATTTCGATGGGTTGTGATGGCATCCACAATCATAAAGACGTTGAAACAGGCTTTCCATTCAACGCTGTCACCTGTCACAAGTGGCGCGAGTTTGCAGGTTGACCGACGATGCTGCGCGGTGAAATGTTAACTAAACCCCTCAGGAATTTCATGCGCATCAATGGAAAAAAGTCGGCCAACCGCTCGCGTCACCCGATGGCGTCTTGGATCGTTCGGATCACCGACAGAAGTGAGGAAGCTGCGTTCCATCACAGCCCCGGCACCGTATACATCTGGACGCACGATGTGTCTTGTCCGGGGCTGGGGCTGAGGATGAAAACCAGAGTGCTTTTCGCATTGTCACCGCGCCACAGGGCATTCGACGCTCGAATTATCCGGCCGGATGCTCAATCGCCTCGAAAGACTCCTCTGGAAGCAGTTTTCTGGGACAGCGCACCCGTATCGAACGTCTTTGATGGCACCCAACGTGGAGTCACGTTTAAACACGAGGAGGCTTTGCGCCTTAGAGAGGCGTTGCGGGCGGTCAGGAAATGGTTACGCCGAAAGGAGCGGAAGCCCAGCATGAGGCGCCTAAATACAATTTTGATGCCTGCAGCGCTTGAAAAGGCATACCGTGTCTACTATCGAGATAAGAAACAGGAGAAGGGAAAGGAGAAGAAAATGTCGGTCATTCTGGGCCAGCGATACGGTAAGTGCGTGATCAGAGTGGGCGGGATGCGCCACGATCTGCAGAAAATCGTGCGTGACCCTATCCATACAAAGGTTGCAGGGCTCTTCGCCGAGGTCACTGACGACAAGCAACTGCCCCCGCTGCTTCAGCGCTGGAGGGCATTGCAGAAGAAGACCTTGGGTGCAAAATCTCCTGATCCGTCCGCGTCAAAGAAGAGCCGAATCTGATTTTTCTGGTCAAAGCCAGTTGAATGGCAAAGGGTTCCCGAGGGATTCCTTAGTCTCTGCAACGCGGAGGGCTCCTGTTTAGTTCCAGCGGTCGAGAATCATCAGTCTTGAAATGTTCACTTGAGCGGATTTAGGCGGTCACTACCACCCCACCTTGTCAG
>CAZUJO010000391.1:0-3922 GCA_964619995.1 uncultured Leptospiraceae bacterium | reverse complement strand
ATGATGTACATTGCGCTCTCTTATGACCACCGCATCATTGACGGCCGCGAAGCGGTGAGCTTCCTCGTGCGCGTCAAAGAGTGCATTGAAAATCCGGAGCGCATGCTCCTCGACATCTGAGGTTCAACTATGGAATCAGCTTTTGATCTCGCCATTATTGGAGGCGGGCCGGGCGGCTACGTCTGCGCCATCCGCGCGTCCCAGCTTGGACTGAAGGCAGCCATCATCGAAATGCGCCCGACCATGGGCGGCACATGCGTGAACGTCGGCTGCATTCCATCCAAAGCGCTTCTCGATTCATCCGAGAAGTTTTCGAAAGCAGTCCATGATTTCAAGGATCACGGCATTCAGACGGGCACAGTAAAGATCGACGTGGCTCAGATGATGGCCCGCAAAGACCGGGTCGTCAAGGAACTCACGGACGGCCTGAACTATCTGATGACGAAAAACAAGATCACTGTCTTTCGCGGAAAGGGTTCGTTCGTGAAAACGGATGCGAACGGCACCACGCTCGCATGCACAGCACAGGACGGATCAAAGACCGAACTGACTGCGCGCAATGTCGTGATTGCCAGCGGATCGGAAATCATACGCATACCCGGTTTCGAACCGGACGGCGAAACAGTCATCACATCGGACCATGCAATCGCATTGAAAGAAGTGCCGAAGCATCTGATCGTCATTGGCGGCGGGGTGATCGGTCTTGAGCTCGGAAGCGTCTGGATGCGCCTTGGCGCGAAAGTTACGGTCGTTGAACTGCTTCCCGACATTCTGATGGGAATGGACAAACAAATGCGGGAGCTCGCGCGGCGCACTCTGCAAAAGCAGGGCATGGAGTTCCTGCTCGAACACAAGGTAGTGAGCGCGGAAAAAAAGAAAGGCGGCGTTACGGTTCAGCTCGAAACAACCGCGGGCGAAAAGAAATCTCTCGAGGGCGACCGTCTGCTTGTGGCAGTCGGAAGACGTCCTTATACAGACGGCCTGAACACTGACGCAGTGGGTGTAAAGATCAACGCGCGCGGCCGCGTCGAGGTCAATCCGCATACTCTCGCGACATCGGCGCCCGGCATTTATGCCATTGGCGATGTAATCGAAGGCGCAATGCTTGCGCACAAGGCCGAGGAAGAAGGCGTGATGGTGGCAGAGATCATCGCCGGCAAGAAAGGACATGTGAACTACAAAGCATTGCCGTATATCGTCTACACCTGGCCTGAATTCGCCTGGGTCGGTCAGTCAGAGGAAGAGCTGCAGAAGGCCGGCATTGAATACAGAACCGGCAAGTTTCTGTTTCGTCCGAACGGACGCGCGAAAGCAATGAATGAACCGGATGGTCAGGTGAAGTTCATCGCAGACAAAAGAACGGATACAATTCTGGGCGTGTTTATCGTAGGTCCCAATGCTTCCGAGCTGATTGCGGAGGCCGTAGTTGCCATGGAATTCGGGGCATCGGCAGAGGACATCGCACGCTCCTTCCATGCGCATCCGACTCTGTCAGAGGCAGTGAAAGAAGCGGCTCTCGACGTGGATAAACGTTCGATCCACAGCTGAGGCCGCTTCGCGGGATTCTTTTGGGCGAGACTACTTAACCGGACGAAGGACAACTGCCGTGAACTCCGTGCAGTAGCCCGTGCCGATGTAGTAGTACGTCCAGCGCTCTTCCATTGAGATTTTGTCGATGAAGCCGTCGCGGGCCTGATAAACGATGCCCTTCCACGCGCGTTCGTAGCGGCTGTTGATCATAATCGGTATGAAGCCCAGCAGCATGAATCCGCAGGCATCATCGCTGATGGTGCTTTTCTTGAACTTCTCCGGAGGAGTGTCCACGTCATTGGTCAGCGTAATCCAGTTCGACGAACACGAAAGCGTAAGCAGGAGAATTGCGGTCAGAGAAAGAATCTTCTTCATTTAACGGCATCTCCTTTGATTTCGATGCAATGGCGCGTGCCGATCACGGGCCAGGCCCACTCACTTCGGATGCTGATGTTCTTCAGCGATGTTGCGCCCGGAACGCTCGCAAGCGCATTGTCGTAAGCTTCCTGGAGACGACCGTTCAGCGTAAACGGCATGAATTGATAAGGCCCGTAAATGAGATACAATGTCCCGCATCCGCGCCCCTCTGCTTCGCCAATGACTTCGCCTTTTTCGGGACTCGCTGAATTCTGAATCACGATAGGCGTCGACGAGCAGGCCGCCAGCAGCAAAACCGATAGAATGAAATGAAACCGCATCAACCTCTCCTTTCGGGTAAGTGCCCCTTCTTCCAGAACCGGGGCAAGTAAAAAAACTCTACGATCGAACTCGCTCAACAATGTAGCGGTACACTTCGTCTGCTGTGATCAATCGAATGTGACCGAATCCGGGAAAGACACGAAACTCAAGAAACTCTTCGGGTGAATCTGCGCGTCGAAACATTTCGCCGGCGGCGCTTTTTCGGCCGACCAGTCCATCTCCGAAGTAAAGACTGATCACGGCATTTTCATCGAGCAGTGTTCCGGCAATGATGCTGTACTCGACTCCCGGAATCGGCGGCACAGGAGTCCTCTTTGAAACGACGAGATCGTCCGCGCGCTCATCCTGCCAGTCCTCGTCCACAAGAAAGCCCCAGCGCAGATCCTTGATCCCGCTGCTTCTTTCGTCGGCGATTCTGCCAATGATTCGCGTTGGAATCGTCCAGATCGTCTTCAGCACAAAGGTTGCCAGATGTCCGAATTTCTCCAGATAGGAGCCGTCATTCGGAACGCCGATGAGCACGACCTTCTTGAGCACTTTCGTCCATTCATGCCCGGCAACAGAAGCATAGTAGCCGGCAGAACGGCTTACCAATCCTCCCATCGAATGAGCAATGATGATCAGTCCATCGATCGACGTCCGGTTCTTCTGGTAAAACGTTTCAATGAGAGCGGAAAGCTCTCTCCCGTTGTGCGAAATGTGACGGCCCGTATTGTAGCGAACATAGAAGCACGCCACGTCACCCGCTTCCTCAAGGCGCGGCCCGAACCCCTGCTCCCCGGGAGAAGGTTCCTGCCAGAACACTTCATCGGCCATCAGCCCATGGACGAAAAGCGCGACCGTCCTGGCTTTGCCCAGCCGCTGCGTGATTTCCGGATCATCTGCAGCCAGATCGCGGCCTGAAATGCGAAATCTCATCTGGATTGCGCGCGGATCACCGGCCTCATGAAGCTTGTCGCCGACGAGACCGTTTACGGCAGGCAGAACGAAATGCTTGTTCTCGTCGCCTTTTCGATAGACGTACTGTATGCCGGCTCCCGCTGCCTGTCCGCCCCGCTTGAGAGTGGACCAGACACGGGACCAGAATTCAGCCACTAGGATTTACCCCGGCCGTAAACGTAAACGCCCGCAAAGATTCCGATGACCGTAAAGATGCCGGCTAACGTTCCAAATCCAACCTGAGCCAGCGCCGGACCCGGGCATGCGCCCGTCAATCCCCAGCCCGCTCCGGCAATGAGTCCGCCCACAATGTGGTCGCGCGTTGGCTTCAGCCGCTCGTAGCTCAGCTCTTTTCCCGTGAGCACGGCTTTCCATTTCAGGCGCTCCAGAATATGCACGCCGATGAAGGAAATTCCCACGGCGATGCCGAGCAGTCCGTAGAGATGAAAGCTCCGGAACAAGAACATGTCGTAAATCACGTTGTAGTTTGAAACGCCGGAATAGATCAGAACAAAGCCAAATGCGACGCCCGCAAGAAGGTAGAATGCGCGAATCATACAAATCTCCCCCGCACCACGAATTCAAGGATGTGAACTACAATTGCGCCCGCGATCAGAAAGCAGCATGTGGCTGCGACGCTGGCGAGAGATCCTCGAGACACGCCTGAAATCGCGTTGCCGGAAGTGCAGCCCCGCGCCATGCGCGAACCGTATCCCCAGCAGAAGCCGCCGAAAACGAGAACGACTCCTTTGAC
>CAZUJO010000390.1:0-3936 GCA_964619995.1 uncultured Leptospiraceae bacterium | reverse complement strand
CTCTCCCTGCGGCCCCGGTGCAGGCCGAGCAGCCCGTTGAAGCCCGGCGGCTTAGATAGCCCCAACTCCGGTCATACAAAACTCTAATTCAAATAGTGCCATATATGGCATGTTCTGTCAAGTGCTTTGTGTGGCATGTGCCATGTATGGCATTCAACCTTCCCGAGAAATCGGATAGACTGAACGAGTGACTTTCGATGATTTCTGTGTCGCACTCGGGAACCGGATTCGAGAACTGCGAGTGGAAAGAAAACTCAATCAGGAGGATGTGGTTGATGTTGATCTGGAAATCTCGACCCGCAACTACGTGCGCATCGAAAACGGCCAGGTCAATGCCACGCTGAAATCGATCTACACAATCGCCAACCAGCTGAAGGTGCACCCGAAAGAGTTATTCGACTTCGAGTTTACTACTCCACGGAAATCCGCCGGGCGGCGACGAGGCGGCCCAAAAAGATAAGCAACCTGCCTGTTTCTGCGCCGCCGAAGTTTTTGGCGTTTCTACCCTCTCTGTTCTGTCTGCAATGCAGTCTACAGTCCGCAAGGGCAGAGTTAGCCTTTAATAAGGAAATGGGATAGAAGATCAAACATCTCACCGACGCCTGTCGGCTTCAATGCGGGCACTCAAGCACTCTCTGAGAACAGAAGCCCTCTTCACAGCCCGTCAGTATAGTACATCAATTTCTGGTCGTTTTTGGTCGAAAAAGTCGGAAAAAAATTCACCTTTTCATGAAAATTTTCCACTCCCGGCTTCCGGGTGCTCAATCTATGAAAACTTTCCCATTTTTTCGAACTTTGATATTGAGGTGAAACGACGGGGCGCAATATAATGGTAATGGGTTTCTGTGAAGGCGGGGTTGCTCCCGCCACTTCAGTCACAGACCCGGCAGAAAACCATGAAGCCCACAACCAGACGGGCGGTCAGATTCGCAGATGCGAGCCGCACAGACACAAAAGAACTTCCAGACAACTGCACCCCGGACGATTTCTGCAGGCACTACTACGGACGAGTGTTCAAGCGTGCAGTGCGAAAACTGATCGGTCATCAGATCCATGATATCGCTGACGTGGTCCAGGCGACGTTCGTTGCGTTTCTTGAAAAATGGCATTTCGGTTTTGAAACCGTTTCTGCGAGAAAATACCTGTTCGGTGTTCTGCGTGGACAAATCGGTCGTTGCTATCACAGACCTGTAAGACAGGACAAACAGGAAATGGAGCAAGCGTCGGAGCTTGACGAGGACGACATCCCAGAGGGCCTTGCTGATAGCAGCGAACAAGAATATATTCTTACTCCTGACGTAGCACGAGAATTCAAAACGGCGAGCGTCTTGAATTCTGCTGAACAGAAAATGCTGCGATTGCTCCTGACAAGTCAGCAGCGCCAGCGGAACAACAAGGGTTCGCTTGTGAGCCGATACTATGAAAAACAGGCACGAGCGCAGATAAGAGAAAGACTGCAGAGCAGCAAATTCTTTCAGCCTGCAAATCGTTTCGACAGAAGGCAGCGCAAACCCGCAGCGAATGAAAAAAATAAAGTCACCGTATACTTCCTTTCGCCGGAAGAACTGGCGAAAGTGAACGGGAGAAAACAGGCGGTTTGAACCGTTCGTGGGAACAAAGTTTACCAATGAGTATTCTCGCAGTTGCAGAACCATTGACGATTCAAGTCACACGAACTTCTCGGCAACGCAGTCCGGCGGATTTCATAAACCAGCCAATCATACTCTCGGTGACTATTTCCCGCAGGTTTGCCGAGTATCCACGGGCGGAAATGAATAAAGTATTCCCGGAAAGCGCCGCATAGAATCCATCTCTGGTGTTTCTCGGATGGCTCTGTCGCACGTCCCCCAACCACAGGGAACCGTCATTCAGAATTGCGAATCTCCAGTATTCCGTGCAATCGGTCGGGATTTCTGAAGGCCGACTGACATCGGCGAGACGTCTGGAAAAGTCTATTGTCAGCACTGAAGTCACAGGAGCGCTCATGGAGATTGAAACAATTGGCTGAAATGCTGCAGGACGCAACGAGGATGGGAAGCACAGATGGCAGGACGAGAACACATGATCAATTGAGGCTAAACGGTGGAAGTAGCCGCCTGACATCCACGAATTTTAGCGACTCAATCGGACGACTCGGTGCATCAACGCTCAACGTCACAGGCTCACGCAAACGGCACCACCATCTGATTGTCTTGATTCTCTCTTTCATAGGATCATCCAACGCTGAGCGCCAGTTGTGGACTTTCAGGAAGTGAAGCGACACGATCGGTTCCAGGCAGAGAGGTCTGAAGCATCGCCTCAAGTTCACCACGAAAGCCATGAACATCTTCTGCGATCAGGTTCAGCTGAGCGTCTCGTTCACTGAACCAGCGTATGGTCTGCGTCCGCTCTTTTTCTACCTGTGCCTTCATCGCAACCAGGGTGCGGCAGACACGCTCAATTCTCTGCTTGAACTCAAGAGAGGTCAGATAGCGCACGACAACATCCGTCATATCCGAACGGTTCTCCAGCGTTGCTTGCACCCGTGAGAGTTCAATGAGACCGTTCCTCAGCGCCGCTGCAAGAATAGGTGCGGTTTTGAAATCGCAGACCCAGATGCCGTCCATGTTCACAGCCCCATTG
The DNA here is from genome assembly GCA_964619995.1 of uncultured Leptospiraceae bacterium. GTDB lineage: Bacteria > Spirochaetota > Leptospiria > Leptospirales > Leptonemataceae > JAEUSB01. The sequence continues at coordinate 1,314 of CAZUJO010000390.1, read as the reverse complement.
GTATCAGCAGGCATTGTTGCAGTAACAATGATGGCGATATCAGCTCTTTCCGCATTGCGGTCGTTACGTGCTTTCTCCAGCCATGAACTTGACCACGATGCCGTGTTCTTGCTTTCCCAGAGAATGATGCCGCACTTCCGTGTGTTTGCATTGATCGTATGAACAATGTCACCGCCTTTGCGTCCTTTTCCAACACGCAGGAATCCATCCTCTACAAAATTCGTTTGGAGGGCGTCGAGAAGGCAGACTTCCTGCGCCGTGCCCTGAAGTTCCTGGGAAGTCTTCTCGGATTTCCTTTGAAGCTCGTCTATCTTTTCGGAAAGCGATTTCAACTGGAGGTCTTTCTCGTGGAGTTTGATCTTGTGCTTTTCTTCTGCCTTGAGGTCTGCCGCTCGTTGAATCCTGTCTCTTTCCTGATCCAGAATGCGGGCTTTCTCGACTTCAAAGGTCTCCGCTTTCTGCTCCAGTTCACGAGCCTTGCGGCGAACTTCGAGTTCGAGCTTCTGTGATTTCCTCAGAGCGGAATCTTTTTCAACGAGGGCTTCCCTGAGTTCCTGCATTTCGAGACTGGAGGCATCCTTCAGTTCTGCCCTGAGCTTCCGCTCAAGGCGTGCCCGCTCCTTGTCCCGCCATTCGGACTGTTCCGTTTCGAGCGTGGAGCGAAGGCGCTCCTCGATCTGGTGTTCGAGCAATTTGCTGACTTCAAATCGATGGTTACATTTTGGACAGTTAACAGTTTGCTTCTTCATTGTGAAATTTCCTCCTTACAAGAACATACTGTGCGGGTTGACACTATTTCGCACCTCGGGCGGGCAAAAACTGCAGGAATTCTCGAAGACATTCTGTCTGCGATTCCGGCGCAATGGAGACGGCGGCTTCAAACAGGTCAGTCAGACAGGGGATCGTATGCACCGGATGATCGGCTGGCGCCGTGTTTCGTTCCTGATAGATGCCATCTTCATGGATATAGCCGGTAACTTCATGGCCTCCCGGTGAATCAAGGCGCAGAACCAGATAGTAAACGGATTGATCAAGTCTCTGAACGAAGATGCGCAGGCATTCTACCGGAGCCACGGCGCATGCTTTTCGCAAAAAGTGATTCTGTGGATCTCTCCTGCGGTAGCGGCCGGTGTTCTCGTCGAACTGGACAAGAAGCTGCAGGATTTCTTGAAAATCGTCTTTGCGGTCGACGATTTCATACCACGATTTGTCTGCCTGCATCACATCGCCTCCTGGAATATATCCTCGAAGGACAGCTCGTCATGAATGTAGTAACTGGACGTTAGTTGCACACTGTGGTGCCCAACATAGGCG
>CAZUJO010000389.1:0-3944 GCA_964619995.1 uncultured Leptospiraceae bacterium | reverse complement strand
CGCGCATGCTCTGCATCCGCGGGATGAAACGAAAGCTGAACCCGGGCGTCCGTGCCAGGGATGACATTGTGTTCCGGGAATGCAGTCCAGACGAGTTCCGATTTTACATTCGCCGGCGCTTCATAAAGAACTTCGCCGTTGTCCCTTTTGATGATCAGCACATCGCCTTTGTTCTGTGCCTCGATGAGCGCGCGCGTGGTCTGAGCGCGGTCAAGCGTTTCCGGCAAGGTTGATGCGGTGCGAATGATCCCTGAAAGCTCAGTCAGCCGGTCGTTGCGAAAGGCTTCATGATCTCCAAAATGGAGAAACGGCACAAACTGAGCAATGACGAGCACGCAAACCAGCGAGACTACGGCAATCGTGGAAATCGTGGCCACATGACGATTGGTCATCTGGGATTCTGTATTCTGGATTTTTCCGAAAATCTTGATTACCCGGATCAAACGCAAAACGCGCGTTACGCGGATCGCTTTTGCTGTCTTCAGGATAATCAGAAAACTGAACAGCGCGCCTTCGGTCTGCGCATTCGTCAGATAGAGGAAGAGCGCCGGACCGGAAACGAGAAACAGAAGCGGGAAGGAAGTCAGAAGGTCAATCCATCCCCTTTCCTGCGTCAGATAGTGCTTAAAATGCCCGTGTTTTGCGGTAATGATTGCGCGCGCCAGAAACTCGGCGCTGAAGATCAAATCGAATACAAAGGCAGCCACAGTCAGATAGAACATGGTCCTGTGGCTCCAGTGATAGATCACAGCCACGTCTTCAACGACGGTCTGCGCGATCACGAGAAGAATACAGAAGATGATTCCTGTTTCGATGAAACCAGGAAGGTGATCCGGATTGTACGCTTTCTTCCAACCGCTCATGCTCACCAAGCCTCTTCGCTGGCGATCTGGTAGAGTTCGTCCAGATAGCGAGCGTCGTATCCATAGTATCGTGCAGTCTTGCGATGAATATGAAACCAGGATTTGTCCGGACTTTCAGCGCCCCGGTCCTGCTTCTGCATGGGATCAAAATCCGCCGCCCGCGAAACGAGAATTGCGATGAGCCGCGCCGATCCGCCCGTATCCGGATGTTCGGCCGCATTCAGGCAGCTTTCCAGGCCGGCACGCAGGATCCGCTCCGGCACGCCGCCGACCTCTCCGACCATCATCGCATTGAGCTGCTTGTAGACGGAATCGTACATCTTCGGGTCCTTCACGACAGCGGCCAGATTCAACTGATTGTTCGAAGTCGCCGCAACCTTGTGCCAGAAGAGAGGCCGGAACAAGGAGCATAACTGCAGATAGTCGACCATGATCGGCGCCGGCAGACTGAGCCGGTCCTTGCGATACAATTCATTGTGAATGACTTTGTGCCGGTCCAGCGCCTTCGGCACATAGCGGTCATACAGTCCGTAGGAGATGGTCTCAAGGACTGAAACATACGGATCCCGTGTGGCCTTGTTGCGAAGGCTCCTTACAATGAAATCTTTGATCTTTTCGCGATCGAGCTCGGAGGCATGAATCTCGAGCTGCTGGAGAATTTCCGGATTCAGGAGATTGGACAGAATCTTGTCCAGCCTTGGTTCCACCGAATCGACGATCAAGTCCGTGAGGACGGAAAAAAGGAGGCGAATCGACCCATCCCATCCCAGTTCAGGGAAATATCCGGGTTTGGCGAAGGCCTGCTGCAGCTGCGTCTGATTTTCGCGTATGAAGCCGAGGATCTGGTTTTCGCGTCGAATTACGGATGCGCCAGCCAGGGCAGGGTTCGCCCACAGCTTTCCTACGAATTCGCTCATCTTATTCTTTTCTTCACTCATGGGCCGACGATACTATACTATCGGTTCTGGAAGGCAAAATTTTGCGCCGAAGGCAAAAGTTACTTGAAAAGCATGGAAAACCGGCGCAATCAAAAAAAACTGACCGTCTAAACTAATAAAGGCCGTGAAGCTTCGATTCCTACTCGCCCTCCCCCTGTTTTCGAGCGTTGCGTTCGCGCAAACACCGGTCAATTCCATAAGCGGGCTCCTGGGCGGGGGCGTGGGCTATTCCGAACGCAGGACTTCAGACCAGTCCATTCGAGCCTATTCCATGCCGGTCTTTCTGCCTCTGGAGGCGACGCTCGGCCGATTCTATCTGACCGGCTCCCTCGAGTACGCGAAGCGCGAAATGGAAGGAACGACCGCCGCGCAATCCGAGGGACTGAACTACGTGAACATGGAAGGCCGCTTTCGCGCCATAGAAACAGAGAATCTGCGCCTCACCTTCAGCGAAATCGCAGGCATTTCAACGGCCCGCGATTCGAGCACGCTGCCCCCTCAGTCACGCCTGCCGGACGGCTACCGACTCGACAGCGGACTCAGTCTCCTCTATAAAATGGAACGCCTCAGCTTTGAAATGAGCGGAGGCCACAGCACAAGCAGAACGCGCGGCGATTTCCGCCCCGGCGACACGTATTCGGCCGGACTCATGCTGGGCTTCGGCTTCGGAGGATACCGCCAGGATTCTGCGCCCATCAGCCTCATGATGGGTGTGACGTCCCGCTACTACGGCGCCGACCGCCTGGGCGGCGACGAAATGCCGGGGACGGAATACGGCACCGTTTTCTTCTCCCCGGGCCTGATGCTTTCCGGAAAGTCTCTGGCCTTGCGCGCGGGCCTCGACTTCCCGATCCGGCACCTGGGCGCAGACGACACCTACCGGGACCGCATGCGCGCGAACATCGGCCTCAGATACTATCTTCAGTAGCGGCGCGAAAGTCCGCAGGGATTCCGTAGCGTCTTCGCACGCGGGCATTGGTCTTTTCGCGGTCCTTCATATCAAGGTATAGCACGCGTCCGCTCGAAAGCTCAATTTTGAGGATTTCCTTTTTTCCGCTTACGCGGCTCACGATTTCGCGAAGATGATCCACATCGCGGACCGGCTCATCATTCGCGCGCAGAACCTGCGCGCCCGCAAGCGTTTCGTATCCCAGGGTCATATCATCCGGCAAAACCCGGGCAATGATGACGATGCGGTCTTTGCCCGCTCGATCCCGGTATTTCTGGCTCTGGTATAGATATGCGAGATCGGGCGCGGAACTCGCATAGGTTGCCCCAAACTGACTCTGCAAAAAATACAGCGACAGGTTCAGAAATACGACCCCGCCCTCAACCAGGTAGGCCTGCTCTTTTTCGCGCAGCGGCACGCGCACGGCAGTTCCCTTGTTTCGAATCAGTTTTAATGAGGCGCTGGTCTTCTTGCCGCCCCGGATCAGCTGGACATTCAGCACGTCGCCGATCTTTCGCGTAACACCTGCTTTGCGATAGAGCAGCAGTTCCAGTCGCTGGCGGCCGTTCTTTCCATCGTCAAAGAAGCCCCTTTCATCCAGGGCCACCCCGTCCACCGACAGGAGAATATCCCCTTTTTGAAGAACGCCTTCCGCGCTCGTTCCAGGATAGACGCGCGTGACGAGCGGCCCGCTGTCGCCCGTTACTCCGGCATGCTTGCGCAGAGCTGGATCGACCATGGACTCGTAATCGAAGCCCGCAGATCCCGGCGACTCCCCTGCAATAAACTGCGCGAGGTAAGCGGGAAGGAGAAAATCGATCCGGCGCGAATTCGAGCGATCGTGAACAAAGCCCGCGAGCTTGCCGTGCGAAAGAAGAATCCCTCCCTCGGGAAACGGCTCGAGAGCAGCAAGGTTCCCAACGGGAAACGCAGTGAAGCCGGTTGCTGTGGTCACTTCGATCTCAGAAAAGGCCACATCGCTTCTTTGCAGGCGAAAAAGAGCATTCGTCACACGCACCGCTTCCAGGGTTTCGCCGACTTCCGGGTCCGCGCCCATCGGAAGAGGACTGAGATCCCTTGCAAAATCATCCGGAATTTTCAGGAGCGCAAGATCGGTTTCACGGTCCGCGCGAATGACACTGGCCGTCGCAGCCTGCGGCGAGGAGAATTTTCTGACCTCGATGACAGCAGCGC
>CAZUJO010000388.1:394-3961 GCA_964619995.1 uncultured Leptospiraceae bacterium | reverse complement strand
ATCTGATGGTGGGAGCGCGCTGAGTGCGACTTTGAGCCGCCTGCTTCAGGGATCGGGATTCAAGAATCAAGAGGAACTGGCAACAGAGGTGGCGAATTCCATGAGCATAGATCAAGTGATAGGCTATATTGAGTCTGGTGACGCGGCAACCCTAGCGGACATCCTGCAACGCGAGGTGGGCCAAATGAATCGATTCTGCGCACATTTGGTTGATCATCATGACCTGTATGCGCTTGAGCAAATTCCCCCGAGACCGGCCGTAGAAATCGCGATGTATGATGGGGGGATTCCTAAACCGCTTGAGACCCTATCTCGCGGACAGAGAGCCACAGCACTCTTGCCTCTTGTTCTCCGCGAATTGCCGTACCCATTGATCTTTGACCAGCCTGAAGACGACCTTGACAATCGATTCATTTTCCAGCATCTCGTGCAACACTTGGTTGCGTTGAAGAAGAAACGACAGATCATTTTCGTGACTCACAACGCCAATATCCCGGTGCTGGGCCAAGCGGACCGCGTAATAGTCATGAACATGGACACCCCGACACGAGCCGGAGCTCCGCTCGTCGGAACAGTGGATGAAAGAAAGGAGCAAATTTTGGACTACCTGGAGGGCGGAGCCAAGGCATTCAGGCTTCGGGAAGAGCAATACGGTGACGCGCTTAGAGGTGGATAGGATTTGAACTTGATTGGCGCCATAGTCAGCCCGGAGGAGAACTCTTTTGTAACGGCCCTCCGCGATTTTAGATCTCTGAGTCTCGCTGAACAGGCGCAAACGTGTTTGCAGTTCATTCGACAGAGTCTGGACCTCAGCATGATGACCCGATCCAGACGCCTCCGCGTACTGATGGGGAGTAGTCCGACGCTCCCGGCGGAAATAGTGGCACTTGGAATACCGGATACGGCGCCTCCAGAGCTAAGGAATGAGATCGCGGTAGCGTCACAGGCGGAATTTCGGCCGGCTCTTTTCAAGACCACAACGCTGGACAAAGCAATTGATCTCCCAGAACCGAGGGCGCTGGCCCAACGTAGAAGGCAACCTGTCGATGCATTCCGTTTTGACAACGTTGTGATCGTTTCCGATCGGATTTCCGAAGCGCAAAAGAGCCTAATCCTAAGGAAAGGCCTCGTGCCTGTCCACTGCAAGACTAGTGTAGAGTTGAGGGCACAACTAGGAGTCAATAAAAACATATGCGCGTTCTTCGTGACTGGTGAGCTTTCCGTGCCCGTCAAGGATTTCGGAGAAATTATCAAGTCGATTGCGCGATTTTCTTCCTTCGCTTGGATACGATTCCCCACGGATTTTCCTGGAAAGAACGGACAACAAGTGGTGCAATTGTGGCGTAACCATTGTGGCGCGGAGCCAGCTTCCCATCGCGTGTCCTTGCAAGCTGGCAGTGACCTTACTGAGGCTGATACAGATTTCATGCTACAGCCACGACGAGTACTCGAAGATTATGGCGGGGTTGAAATCCGCGTTGGTAGTCTAAAAGCCAGTGAGCTAACTCTGTTCAGCTCAGCAGCGGGGCTCTACTATAGACCGCGCGGAGTTTCGCTCCACGGTGACGCCCCAGCCCTCGCAATTCGCGAAATCAGCACTGGGCGGTCCGGGGCCAAAGTCCTCGTCGTTCAGCATCCTTCCGAAAATGGGGCAATTGCCAAGATATCGAGCAAAGACCGGGCCCTTGAGGAACAAATGCGATTCCATCTATATCTGGAGGGGCCTAGCAGCCCGCCGGGACTATTGAAGCCCGAAGCCCATTTCCATGGCGACGATGGGATCGTGCTTTTCCCACTGATTGGGGACGAATTCGGCTCTGGGATGCCGGCCCCTACGCTCCTCGCAACCATGGAAGACCTCTGGAACGATGAGGTTTTTCAAAGAGACCCAGAGCAATTGGCAAGCCGTTCGGCTGCCCTTAAGGACGCGTTTTCCCGACTGTGCGAAACCCTGGCGCAACTTAACTCCCGCCGCCCGCCCTCGATCCAAGTGGATCTGCCACTCCCCGCTATGCCTACACCGTCAATTATTCAAGCGTCCCCATTAAAGGAGATCTGGCAGTTACCGGAGGACGTATACACAGTTCTCGACGATGCAAGTGCCTCGTATCGGACCAATGGAGCGCGCGCTCTAACGCATGGTGATTTGCACTTGGAGAATATCATACTGACCAAGAATCACGCAGTTCACATCATTGATTTTGCATCCTGCGGACCGGGGCATCCGGCAGTTGATTTGGCTCGGCTCGAAATGCACCTCTTTCTTTCCTGCTTCCGACAGACGACATTCGATCGTGAGTACATTGCCTTCCAGCGCGCTCTCACCGTGGATCGGCAACCTATTGGGGCGCTAGAGCATCGGTTCTCAGCCTTTTTCAAACTAAACATCAATCGAATCTGCCTAGCGGCTTGCGTTCAGGCTCGCGATCGCGTCGCCGATGTCCTGCTCCGACACTCCTTAAGCTACGCGGATTACGTTGCCTGCAAATATCTCCTCTGCTGGCAGCATTTGTTGCATCCCGCAAGCCGGACGGGGCTCGCGTTAGCAACAATTGAGGCATTGTCGTCAGCACATCCTTGGTCTTGATGAACTACCCGCCTCACTCTCCCCTTAAGAAGGCAGAATCCGGATTCATCTTCCCCCCTCGGATTGGCCGAAGTCCCTTTTCCTAGGCTCAATCGCGCACTGCGACAAATCGTCGGGGCGGATTCCCTTGTTCGTGAAGAGCCACCATCAGCTATAGATCTCCTCGCGCTTCAGCCGCCGTCACCGAGAGGTTTGCAAAAAGGTGATCGATGCTCCTGTAGGATTCAAACTCCTGCGAAGCGATGTTGCGCGCCACGACCCAGAATCCGGGCGACGCAGTATCCAGCCCGGCCTGTTGCGTATACGCATGTTCGCGTATCGCATCGGCGACAACGCGTTCCGCCAGGGAGCCGAAGTCCAGAGCGTGCTTAGAAACAAGGTCGCGAAACAGGCGGCTGCTAACGCTCTCCCCGCGTGAAAGCGAGGCCAGAAGGTCCGCCATGGACTTCAAGTCGGAAGAACCAAGCAGTCGAAGGATTTGCTCGTCGGTGATGTTTGTGTGTCCCTTTTGCATTGAGCGAGCGAGCCTTTCAAGTATTCTCACAGCGTCGCGCGCGTGACCGCCTGCATGCCGTGCGATTTCGGCAGCGCCGGACGGGCTGAGCTTCATACCGGCCCCATGCGCCAGACGAACCAGGACTTCTGCCATGGCGTCATCTGAGATGAGGCGAAAATAGAAAGTGTCGCATCGTGACATTAGGGCGGCCGGAATGCGACGTGCATCCGTGGTTGCCAGAATGATCAACCTATCCTCGAACGGCATATCCAGCCTCTGCAAGAGCATGTTGTGTATGTCCTCATCAAACCCGTGAATCTCGTCGATGAGCAAGGCCGACACCTCGCTCGCATAGCGGAGGTACTCGGTCGCGGAGTCTGCGCCGCCGATGAGCGGCATGACCAGGCCGAGGACGATGAGGCAAGCAACTGCGAATGCCCAAGCACCAACTAACACCTTGACGTACCGCCATAGAGACTGCGGC
>CAZUJO010000388.1:0-384 GCA_964619995.1 uncultured Leptospiraceae bacterium | reverse complement strand
GTCCTGAATATCCTTGGGATGCACCGAGCAAAGGACATCGGTAGACCACTCTCGTGTTTGAAAGACCGGAGCACAATTCCCGCAAACGCCACAGACATCTCCCGATTTTTCAAAATCCAGACATCGTCTCGCAAGTGCCATGGTGAGTGCCGTGCCACTCTTCCCCGTTCCGGGAGGTCCGACGAACAGAAAGACGCCCGGCTGACGTGCCAGCTTGCGCAGCTCATAGTGGGCAGGCTGTTCAGCGTAATCCGAAAACTTAAGTGGTCTCATCATTCGCATTGCTGTTGCTCCTCCAATTTGCCGGAACCGGACATTTTGCGCCTAAGATATATCGCCGAAAACATAACCGCTCTTGCGGTTCCGGATCGCGCCAGCAAATGC
>CAZUJO010000387.1:3736-3971 GCA_964619995.1 uncultured Leptospiraceae bacterium | reverse complement strand
TCATTACACCTTACGGCCTACACGCGAGAAACTAGAACTTCTGAGTCGCCGAAACCTGCACTTCGACCATATCATCGCCGTACAGAACATCATTCACAATCCGGTAGCCGTCATCCGCGTCAAAGTAAGCCATCCGAGCTTCGAGCGTAAGGTCGGACAAGAGTCGCCAGGCGAAACGAGCGTCGTATTCCCGGCCGAATCTGCGGTCCGACCTGTGCATTTCCGGATATCGGTT
>CAZUJO010000387.1:0-3726 GCA_964619995.1 uncultured Leptospiraceae bacterium | reverse complement strand
ATCCAGCACAGGGGAGCGATACAGCCACATCCGATACGCGGAAAAATCAGCCTGCAGGACGTTGAAAAGCGTCGTCCTGATCTGCAGCCCGTGCGCCACCACGCCGGTCAACTTCCCTCCAGGGAAGATCGTGTAGCCTCCCGAAGAGTCGAGCGCAATGTCCGTGAACTGAAACGCGGACGAAGCGGTCCGGAATTGATCGGTCCGAAAGTCGACCGAGCCGCCGTTCGGCTCTCTTCCCAGGCGGCCGGACGCGCCGGCGCCCACCACCGCCATCTGCAATTCGTCAAGAAACTGCCAGGATACTTCGTATTGCCCGGCGCCTGCGTTTACCGTGTATCGTTTGCGAATCGAAGCCGACGTGTTTCCCGGCCTCCAGAAGTTTCCCCAGTTCCCTACTCCATGCAGCGTCAAACCAAAAGGTCCATTCTTATACTGCGTGTAGAGCCCGGCCCAGTACACGCGGGACGTCTCTCCATTATCCGTCGACGAAACCGTGCGGTCGTCATCCTGCCTGTAGAGACCATATACTTCTGCGCGAAGCCCCGGAAGACCCGTGTACTTCCATGAGAGGAGCCCCAGGTTCACGTCCGTGATGTTCGTATCGTTGAAACCGTTTGAATCGCCGTCTATCGTTGAATTGTCCTCTGCCCGGATATAGTAGAGATCAAGAGTAGACGACAGCGACTGAATATCCGCCGACAACCGCCCTCCCGCTCCGGATGTCCCGGTAACAAGTCCCCGGGGAGTGCCGTAGTCCATGATCCCGGCGCTGAAGGAAATCCACTCCGGATAGTTACGAAATTTTATAAGTAATTCTCTTGTCTCAATGTTCGTGGCGCCTGCGCCTTTTCCGCCCGAGCCCGGACCGGAGCGGCTGGCGTTGTCGCGCCCGAACGTAACTTCTCCAACTTCGAGGCCATAGAGGACATCCACGTACGGGGATGCGCGAAACGCAAGATCAAGCTTGAGGCGCGCAGAATAGAAATCCTGTTCTTCTCGGTTTCGCGTGGTTGTATTCAGAGACTGCGAACGAAGAGGAAGGTCGCGCGCCAGATAGAAACCGCGGACAAACATATCTCCGCGATACGAGAAACGGTCCGCAACAGGGACGACCGAAGCCTCCTGTCCGTACACAGACGCAGATCCGCATAGAAAAGCGGCAAGGGTGACCCGGCGAATCAGAACCAGGCTCCACTCTCAAGATATTTCTTTGCAATCGTCTGCATCCGGCCGGTCCGCTTCATTTCCTTCACAAAGAAGTTCAGATAATTCCACCATTCCGCCTGTCCCCTGGGAAGAGCCATGCTGATGTGATCTTCTACGTATGTATCGAGCAGTGGAAGAAAACGGGTCATAAGTTCCGGCCGGCGAAGCAGAAGCGCGCGAAGATACACGTCATCCGCAACCAGAATATCGATTTCGCGCGACTCAAGAGCGCTCAGCGCCACCGTGCGGTCCCGGTACGTTTTCACCTTGTGCTTTTTGAACTCAGGATCCGAAGAAACAAGCGCAGCGTTTGTGGTGCCGGCTCGCACTCCGATTGTAAGCGAACCCAGATATTTCAGATCGGCGAGACTCTTTACCTGGCGTCGGGAGTAGTTTACAGATTCAGACTCGGGCGGCAGCGCATCGCGGGAAAGCAGCGCAGCCGACGTCGTCGTCATGTACGGCTCCGTAAAGTTCACAGTGCGGGCGCGCTCAAGCGATGACGAAATTCCTCCGAGGGCCACATCAATCTTGCCTGAACCGGCTTCCTCAAGCAGCCGGTCGAGCGGCATCGGCATGAAGTGCGCCTCAACGCCGATCGCATCAGCCAGCGCCTGACCGAGCTCCATATCAATGCCCGGATATCCGGGCTTCGCACGCTCGATTCGAAACGGCCGATATTCTTCCTGCACGCCAATCTGAATGTATCCGCGTTCTTTAATTTGAGTCAGGAGGCCCGGCGAAGGTTCCTGCGCCCCTCCTGGATGAGCGAGAATCAAAAGCGAGCAAGCCGCGATTGCGAGAAAGCGTCTCATTTTTGTAATTGAGCGGCTGCGCGCGAAGATGACAAGTCCGATCTGAAAATTCCGGTTCACGGAAGGATCATTTCGACGCCGATTCTCAGGGCTCCCCCTTTTTCGAGCGATCCGCTGTTCGACTGAGCAATCCAGCGGTCCTGGTAGTAACTGGCGAGATCAAGGGCAGCGCCCGTCCTCAGAGAGGCGTAGCCGTCCGAAGAAAAGGAACCGTTTGAACGGAAATACTCAACAGATGTAAACAATCTCAAATTCTCTATGAGTGGATAGGCGGCGCCCACAGCAAAGCGCCGGGTCGAGTACACCACCTTGCCGGAATCGACGGTCGATGTATAAGAGCTCATCGTCGGCGTCGTGCGAATCTCCACTCTTGAATAATCGAAGTTGCCCGTTCCGCGCCCCAGCAGGGCCCGGGCGCGAAGCTCCAGGTCACGGAACTGCCAGCGCAAAAGCACCCCCGCTTCCCCGGCAGTCGCGCGCGACGAAGCAGTTTCGGACACGGGAATATCCACAGAAAAGAACTCGGCTCCCGAAGAGAGGTCCGTGATAACGTTAAGCGCGCTTGACTTTCCCTTCGATGTATCTGCGAAACGCTCAACTCCAGCAATCGCGTAGGTTTGAAACCGCTCCGCGTCCGGAAGGATCCCAAACCCGCCGAGAACGTTCAGCGACGTGCGCCTCGTGCGATACGAATCCTCGGCAATCTTGGAAAGCTGCGCGGTCGAGCCTCCTGCCGGAGAAAAGAGCAGCGGACCCGAATCGCGCGGGCGGCTCTGCAGTGAATCGCCCAGAACTTCGATCATCCAGCGCGGCCTGCTGTAGAGAAATGCAGCCTGCCCGCCGGTTGCGGAGTTTCCGGACGTCTTACCGAGATCGAGGCCTGCGTCGTACAGCAGGTCCCGGGTGGCGCGAATCGTTTTCTCGCGCGGGAGAAAGGCGGGGCTGTACGTCCCTGGACCAAACCCGAGAGAAAAAGCGCTGCCGAAGGCAAGCACACTCCGCCTTTTCTCCGCTTCCTCTTTCTCCCTTGCTGCACGCTCGGCTTTCGCGCGATCCGCTTCCGCCTTTTCCGCTGCAACTCGGTCCGCCTCCGCTTTCTCTCTGGCGGCCTTTTCTGCGGCGTCCTTCTCTGCTTCGCGGGATTCTGCCGTCTTCTGCTCTTCCGTCTTCGGCGGCTGGGTCTGCGGATCGGTCAGGGGCGTGCTCTCCGGTTTCTCTGTAGGAGATTTTTGATCTGATTCCGCTTTCTCTGCGGCGGCTTTTTCCGCAGCCTGGCGCTCGGCTTCGACTCGATCCGCGGCCGCCTTCTCAGCGGCGATCCGGTCCGCTTCTGCTTTTTCTGCGGCAATGCGGTCGGCCTCCGCCTTGTCTCGCGCGGCCTTTTCTGCCGCTGCGCGGTCGGCCTCGGCCTTTTCGGCGGCAACTCGCTCTGCCTCTGCTTTATCTCTGGCGGCCTTTTCTGCTGCCGGATCTGTTCCGTATTGAATGCGGCGAACGGAGTCCTTGCGAAGAACCTGGTCCCCGGCCGCAGTTCGGATGGTGACAGTCGTTCGCGTCTGACCGACGATCGTGCCATCGAGGCGGCCGCCGCTCTTCAGCCAGATGGTCTCAGCAGAAAGGGGCACGGCAAGAAATAGAGCCAGTAGGAGGCGCATAAACTATATGACGACGGGGACGGGAATCCTGGGACAATATATAGTAT
>CAZUJO010000386.1:0-3984 GCA_964619995.1 uncultured Leptospiraceae bacterium | reverse complement strand
GTTCTTCCCTTTGAATCCGTCAGGCGGCCGTCATCGAAGATCTGCAGAAACACGTTGAACACTTCCGGGTGTGCTTTCTCCACTTCATCAAAGAGAATGACCTGGTAGGGGCGGCGGCGCACCGCTTCTGTCAGCTGGCAGCCTTCATCATGGCCCACGTATCCAGGAGGCGCGCCGATCAAACGCGCCACGCTGTGCTTCTCCATGTACTCAGACATGTCGATTCGCACCATCGCGTTCTCATCATCAAACAGGAACTGCGAAAGCGCGCGCGCTGTTTCTGTCTTTCCCACGCCCGTCGGACCCAGAAACATAAACACGCCGATCGGACGATTTGGATCCGAAAGCCCGGAGCGCGACCGCTGAATCGCCTCTGACACAGCTACGAGCCCATGATCCTGGCCGATCACTCTTTCTTTCAGTTTCTCAAGCATTCCAAGAAGGCGCTCTTTTTCACCCTGCATCATGCGGCTGACAGGAATTCCAGTCCAGCGCGCAACAATTCCCGCAATGTCTTCGAACGTGATCTCTTCTTTTAGATACTGCTTCTGCGCCTTCTCGATGTTCGCTTCCGCTTTTTTCAGCTCTGCTTCGAGCGCCGTGAGTTTTCCGTAGCGGATCTCGGCCACCTGATTCAAATCGCCGCGGCGCTCCGCCTCCTTTTCCTGAATGCGAAGCTGGTCGATCTGCTCGCGGATTTGCTTGGCTTTGTCCACGTCCTGCCGTTCGGCGTCCCATACACCTTTCTTCGTGCGAAATTCCGCTTCCACGTCCGCGAGCTCGCGCTCGAGCCGCGCAAGGCGCTCTTTTGAGGCCGCGTCCTTTTCCATCTTGATGGCTTCGCGCTCGATCTTCAGGCTCTGAATTCGCTTGGCGATCTTGTCGAGCTCTTCGGGCATTGAGTCGAGTTCAATGCGCATCTTGCTCATGGCTTCGTCGATGAGATCGACTGCCTTGTCCGGCAGGAAGCGGTCTGTGATGTAGCGGTCCGACAGGCGGGCCGCGGCAAGAATCGCGCCGTCCGTAATCCGAATCCCGTGGTGCAGCTCGTAGCGGTCCTTCAGTCCGCGCAGAATCATGATTGTATCATCTACAGAAGGTTCGTTTACATATACTGGTTGGAAACGGCGTTCCAGCGCCTGGTCTTTCTCAATGTATTTCTGGTATTCCTTGAGCGTCGTCGCGCCGATGCAGCGAAGCTCACCGCGCGCGAGCGCAGGCTTGATCATGTTCGATGCGTCGAGAGAACCTTCCGCCGCGCCGGCGCCCACGAGCGTGTGCAGCTCATCGATGAAAAGAATGATCCGGCCTTCGGACTGCTGAACCTCTGTGATGAGCGCTTTGAATCGGTCTTCGAATTCGCCGCGGTATTTCGCGCCGGCCACCATGCTTCCGAGATCGAGCGCGTAGATTTCTTTGTCTTTGAGTCCGTCCGGGACTTCGCCCTGAACAATCTTACCGGCAAGACCTTCGACAATAGCGGTCTTACCGACTCCGGGCTCGCCGATCAGAATCGGATTGTTCTTGGTTCTGCGCGAAAGGACCTGCATGATGCGGCGGATCTCTTCATCGCGCCCAATGACTGGATCGAGCTTCCCTTTTCGCGCCGACTCATTCAGATTCCGCGCGTATTTCGCAAGCGCCTCTGTGCTGTCTTCGGGGTTTTCGCTCGTAACAGGTCTGCCTGCGCGAAGCTTGTCGAGAACCTGAGAGACTGCATCCGCCGTAAGACCGAGCGCGCCAAAGTCGCGCGTGAGTTTCTGCGAATCCTGGAGATACGCGAGGAGAATGTGCTCGGTTGAGAGAAATTGATCCCCGCGTTTCTGCGCGAGCGCTTCGCCCGCCTCAAGCAGCTTAATAAACGCCCGCGAAGGACGGACATCCGTATCCCCCTGGGTTTTTGGGAGACGTCCAAGGTATTCTTCGGTCATGCGAAGAACGCTCTCGGGCTGTGTGCCCAGCCTCTGAAGGATGACGGGACCCATTCCGTTTTCCTGGCGGAAGATTTCGTGGATCAAATGTTCAGGCATTGCCTCGGGATTGCCCCGCTTGCGAGCCTCTTCCTGCGCATTCGAGATGGCTTCAGTGGCTTTGGTAGTAAGTTTGTCGAGTTTCATGCTGCGTCTCCGCCCGTTCCCTTGCAGAATGGATGCCCGTTGTAAACGCGTACAATAGAAGTACTGCGTCCATTTTCGCGCAGACCGGCAGCATTTCTGTCATGGTGATAGACTTTTTGTCATCCCACTTGATCTGGCTCAAACGGCAGGTTTTTTTCAGCTTCGGCGATGAAAAAAATGAACCGGGCGTATTTTTTTGCCCTGTTTCGCTGACATTTCTTTGACAAACGAGTCGCCCCCCTTAACCCGGTCGGAGTCAGCAAAAATCCAAACTTCTGAGGTTTTGCGTCGGTTCTGCTATGTCTCTCATTCGAATTTTCCAAAAACACGGCGTTAAGCTGTTCGTAATTATCTCTCTTCTCGGAGGCATTGCATATCTGTTTGCAGCCGACGCGAAGTATCAGGGATATGCACCGGATCAGCCCATTCCGTTCAGCCACAAAATCCACGCAGGGGAGCTGAAAATCAGCTGCCAGTACTGCCATACTGGTGTTGAGGTTTCCGCTCACGCCGTCGTCCCGGATCAGGGAACCTGTTTGAAATGCCACAGTGTGGTCGCTTCCGACAGCCCCAACATCCAGTATCTGCGCCAGACATTCAAACAGGGTGTCCCCATTCGCTGGGTAAAGGTGCATGATCTTCCCGATCACGTGCGCTTCAGCCACAGACCGCACATTGCGCGCGGCTTCGACTGCAACCAGTGCCACGGCGATCTTGCGAAGGGCCTTCGCGTTGAGGACATGGATAAGATCCAGGTCACCACGAAGTTCAACATGGGATGGTGTGTGAACTGCCACCGCGACAATTCCATGCAGGAAGAAAAGCCCGGCAACAACCACACCGTGAAGCTCACGGAGTGCAGCACCTGTCACTATTAATCACCGCATGAGTTGGAACAAATGAGTCAAACCACGGAAAAACAACAAAAGCATTACTGGCAGACACTGGAAGAGCGCACGCAGCCCCAGTCGTTTGCCGTTTACGAACAGCCTGAATTCGCACAGGACCGCAAAGACATGCTCGAAGAAGCAAGCGGCCTGAAAGTTTCCCGCAAGACCTTCCTCAAAGTCATGGGAGCCGGCGCAGTTATGGCGCAGGCGGCATGCCGCAGACCAACAGAACAAATCATCCCGGCTGTCATCCAGCCGCCGGAAATTGTTCCCGGCCTGCCGGTGTTCTATTCCACCGTTGCTCCGAGCGGAACGGGCATGATCGTTCGCACGCGCGAAGGTCGTCCGATCAAACTGGCGGGCAACCTGGATCACCCGCTGACGCATGGCGGTGTAACGGCTTCGGACGTTGCCTCAATCATGGATCTTTATGATCCCGACCGGCTGAGAAAACCCGTCCGCATCAAAGACGGCAAGAAGCGCAATGCAACTGCCGAACAAATCATCGCAGACATCAAAGGAAACCTCGAGAAAGGCGATTATGTTCTTCTCGCAGCGCCCACGATCAGCCCCGCAACGAAGTCCATCGTTCGCGACTTTCTGGCTCAGTTCCCGGGCGGACGTCTTGTAACCTTCCGTCCGGATCCGACTCTCCGTCAGATCGCAGAAGGTCAGGCCGCATCGTACGGCAAGGCAGTCATCCCGGACTATCGCTTCGACAAAGCAGACTACATTCTGTCCATCGACGGCGACTTCCTCGGCACAATGATTCAGCCGGCGCACTTCACTTCGCTCTTTGCAAAGGGACGCGAACTGCGCAAAGGACAGAAGACGATGAGCCGCCTTGTGGCCATCGAGTCCATGTTCAGCACCACGGGCTCAAACGCAGACGAACGCATTGCGATTCGTCCGGGTGACCAGGTCGTCGTCGCCCTCTCGCTTGCAGCGCAGCTCGCTCTGAAACTGGGCGTGAACGC
>CAZUJO010000385.1:0-4031 GCA_964619995.1 uncultured Leptospiraceae bacterium | reverse complement strand
GCCAGTAAGGCGCCAGTGAAGACCGCGAAAGCGGGCCCAAAAGCGAAAAAGACTTTGCCCGCCGCGAAAGCCCTCCCGGAAAAGCGCCCGCGAGGCCGGCCGCCAGGATCCACTTCCGACAAGAAACGGGGCAGACCTCCAGCTGCAGAACGAGCCGATGCGGGCCGCGAAAGCCCGCGCAAGAAACGCGAAAGCTTCACCACATTGAAGCGCCTGGTGCAGGACGCCCTGCGGGCATCGCTGCCTGAGTACCTGAAAGAGTCGCGGCTTCCCCTGGAATACGCCCGCGAAGAGAAATTCGGCGATTACGCTGCGACGGCGGCCATGGACCGCGAGTTCCGCGAAGTGCTCGCGAAGCGGAATCCCGCCTGCAAGAATCCGCGCGAGGCCGGCAGTTATCTTCTCAAACAGGTCAACAGCAGCGAAGAAGCCTCGGCCATATTCGCGAACGCAGAACTGGCCGGACCCGGCTTTCTGAACCTGACAATAGCGCCTGACGTTCTCGCCGGCTTTGTGTCGCGCGCGGTCCGTTATCCGGAATCGTACGGCCGGACGGAGCCGGCAGAAAAACGAAAGATCATCTTCGAATTTGTTTCCGCCAATCCCACGGGACCTTTGAACGTTGTATCAGCCAGAGCAGCGGCCCTCGGTGATTCCTGCTGCAACCTGCTCTCCTGGGCCGGCGAAACCGTGTTCCGCGAATTCTATGTAAACGATTATGGAAATCAGGTTCAGCTTCTCGGGCAGAGCTGTTTTCTGCGCGCGCTTGAGGAAAGCGGCATTGCCGTGAAGTTCTCGACGAAGGGCGATAATGGACCCGTATACCCGGAAGGTCCGGGCCTGCCCTTCCCGTCGGAAGGATACCACGGGGAAATCATCAAAGACGTCGTTCAGGAAATTCGCAAACGGAAGACTGTGCTCATTGGGCCGCGCGTCGTGGAACATGCCCGCCAGATCGCACAGGGCAGCGATGTGCCCCTTGATTTCATTTCCAGACATCCGGCCATGCAGGAACTTGCGGATAAGCTGGGCGAAGCGGCCGTCAGCGTGTTTCTCGATACCCAGCAGCGAGATCTTGAGCGATTCCGCGTAACGTTCGACGCTTTCTATCGAGAATCCTCTCTGCACAAACAGAATAAAGTACTCTCAGCCCGCAACTTCCTGGAAGGTTATGTTCGCACAGAAGACGGCAAACAGATCTTCGAAAGCAAGAAATTCGGCGACGATCAGGACCGCGTCATCGTGCGCGATGACGGCCGGCCCACATATCTCCTGGCCGACATTGCGTATCACAAAACAAAAGTAGACCGCGGATTCGACGAAATCATCAACATATGGGGTCCCGACCATCACGGCTATATCAAGAGGCTGGCGGGCGCCCTTCAGGCGATGGGATTCCCTGCGGAGAAATTCCGTGTGCTCATTGCGCAGCAGGTGAATCTCTTCGAAAACGGTCAGCCCGTCATGATGAGCAAGCGTGCGGGTAAATTCATCACGATGGACACTCTGATGAATGAAATCCCGATCGATGTCGTCCGCTACTTCTTCGTCATGCGCTCTTTTGAGGCGCACCTGGATTTTGATTTCGCGGAAGCCATGGACACAACGGAAAAGAATCCGTATTACTATGTAGCCTACGCGCATGCGCGCATCAGCTCGATCGGACGCAAGGCTGCGGAAAAGGGAATCACGATCCCCGTTGATCCGCGAGAACTCGAAGATGCTCTGCGAGGCCTTGAGTGGACAGCCGACCGCCGCCGTCTCGCCTATCTCGTCGCCCGTTTCCCCGAAGAAATTCAGGATGCCGCGCGTTCGCTTGAGCCGCACCGCCTGATCAATTTCCTCTATCAGTTGTCGAGCGCTCTCTCGCGCTTCTATGCGCCGAAAGAGAACCGCGTGATCGACCAGGATGAAAAGACTGCAAAAGGACTGCTTGCGCTCCTGAATGCCGTCGCGGTCTGCATCAAGAACGGACTGCACATTCTCGGTATGACAGCTCCCGACCGCCTTGTCCGCGAAGAGGCATGAACGAGAAGCCTGCGGCCGAGTCTTCGCGAGTCCCGCGGCCGCTTTCTTCGAATGATTTTCCGGCCGCGCAGGTGGCCCTTGCGGGCGGAGGCGAAGGGGCGGCCGAATTTCTCGTTCGGATCATGGACACCATCAACGAAGGCCGTGAGACTTCGCGGATTCTTCCTCTGCTTCCAGCCGTTGAGTCTCTCCTGGCAGACGAGAACCTGCAGCCACTCGCAGCAAACGCGCTGACATCCGCCTGGATCCGCTCCGACGCCTGGGATAAGATCCTCGCGCAGATTGCCCCCGATGCACCTCACGCGTCTGCCTTTCTGCGGTCGCTCCGGCTCAATGCCGTCACGGGCGAGAAGATGGATGCGGCTGTTCCACGCCTCATCGAACTTCTCCGCGAACCCGGCCTGGCACGACAGGCGCGCGAAGTCCTCAAAGGAGCTGTCCTTGCGGCGAAATCCAATGTCGAACCCTGGCTGGCCCTTCTGTCCGAAGACTTGAAGTCATCGGATCTTTCCGCGCGGGAAGCGGCGCGGGAGCTCCTTTCGGCTGCGTCGGTTCTCGGACATTCGATTCCAGAATGGGCCACGCGCCGCCTTCGCGAGCTTGTGATTTTTGAGAAGAAGGATGCCGGCATGCTGCCGCAATTCCCGGATATGGTCCGGGTCGATGATGAAATTTCCTGGACGGCGGCTTTCGACAGCTGGGACGAATACAACAATAATGCGTACTACTTATTAACTGTTTACAAACGCGGCCGCGAGTCCGCGCGATTTTTCGTTCGTCTGGACTATTTCGGAGCTGATGACAACGCCTCGATCCAGGAGCGGCTCACATCGTATGCCAGGGACGAAAATACCAACACGGACTACCGCGGATCGATGATCGACAACCTCGGTCTTTAGAAGCGCGCGAGCATGGCCTCTGATGCCCGCCACAATTCATCCTGAAGCGCAACGTCGTGCGTGACGGCCGTGCTGGAAGCTTCGCGGGAGTTCGTAAAGTATTTCCCCGTAACGCCTTCCACGGAGGGTGAGCTGGCGAGAAACACAGAGGTCGCCGCTCCTTCCTCAAGACTGCCCGCGCTGTCCATATTGAAACCTGTTTTCAAGAGCTTCGTCTGAATGACTCCAGGATGGACCGCGTTGGATGAAATCCCTCTGTCCTTGATCCTGCGGGCGAGGCCGTACGCGAAAAGCACATTGCAGAGTTTGCTGGTTGCGTATGCGCCGTACCCATCAAAACTTTTCTGCGAGTTCAAGTTTTCAAAATCCATTCGCCCGTTGCGATGCGCGATAGAGCTCAGCGTGATAATCCGAGCGCCGGCTTTGAGATTCGGGAGGATCTCACGCGTCAGCAAGAAAGGCGCGAGGTGATTTACGGCGAATGTCATTTCAAAACCGTCCGCAGTGATACGCCTTTCCTTCATAAAAACCCCAGCATTGTGAATCACCGCCTCGAGCGCTCCGAGCGCGCGAACATCGGAAGCAAGGCGCTTCACATCTTCCATCGAAGACAAATCCGCCGTCACGATCGCTCCGTGTCCGCCGCGAGCCTCAATTCGCGAGAGAACTGCTTGAGCGCGTTCCCTGCTGCGGCCGTGAATGACGACTCGGAATCCGTCTTTCGCAAGAGTCTCGGCCGTCTGTGCGCCAATTCCGTCCGTTGAGCCTGTGATCAGTACTGTCTTATTTTGCACGCATCCAGAAAAATGCATGCCTCTCGTTTTGACTCGGTTTTTTTCCGCGGGAAATTGTTGCCGCCCGAAGCCAGGCCCCGCTTTGTTAACGGCTTGAGCCTGAACAGAGCCCATACCATGCGACTTCTGAAAGATGCCGCGGGCCTTCTGACGTCCGCGATCGTTTACTATCTGCTTGCTCGTTTTGGCATGGCGGTGTTTTCCCTCCAGCCGGGAAACATTACTCTGCTCTGGCTGCCGTCCGGAATCGCGCTGCTGATGTCGATCCGATGGGGGTTTCGCGCAGTACCGTGGATCTTTCTCGCCAGCT
>CAZUJO010000384.1:2039-4034 GCA_964619995.1 uncultured Leptospiraceae bacterium | reverse complement strand
GAGACCGAACACGAGGGTGCCGCTCTTCGAGGCCTCGGAGAGGATCGGCTTCGCTATGAATTCGCGAAAAGCGAACGAACACTTGAGCCGGTGGGTTTGTGCACGGTGCGCCTTGAAGCGCAGGATTCCCAGGCGCGTGAGAACCTTCAAATTGCCGTGCAGGATGCGGGGCGGCTTCTTCTAGATTTGTGTAGAAAGGGCGACACAGTATTTCGCGGAGCAAGAGATTCGCTGTGGGTGCTCCTTCCCGGATGCGGTGCGGTTGAGCACCGAATTACTTCGACGCGTTTCGCCGAAGCCCTTTCCGGAAGGCTTGTGGATTATCGCATCCATTTCGGGGGATTTGTGATGGATGACTGGAGTCTTGTGACCGGCAAGAAGCATCGGAGGATTCCATGAATCTGCCGATTGCTGTCACCTCCCGCGGCGAATACGTCCATGCCCGGATTCTACCGCCTGCGTTTGCGTCGTTCAAGCTGCGCGAATGGGATGCAGGGATACGGGATCTGACGAGCGAGAAGGCAAGGCTTGTCCTTGATTTCTCGTCGGTTGAATCCGTGAGTTCCAGCGTGCTCGGCTTTCTTCTGCGCGTGAGCACCGGTCTTGCAAAGAAGGGAGGCATTTTGCTTCTGCACAGCGTTCAGCCTCAGGTTCGCAGAATCATGCAGATGACGTGCCTCGATCTTCTGATTCCAATTGCCTCCGACGCGAAGGAAGCCGATGAGCGGATGACAATCCCGGTGTCGATTCCTGACGAGTCCGCGTCGCGCGCAAATCTCGCGCTGCGGGTCGGGGAAAAGCATATGATCATTCCCGTAGACTCCATTTTGTTTCTGTCTGCGGATCGCGGCGGAACGCAGATACAGACCGTTCAGGAGATGTTCCAAACTCCGCGCAGCCTCCGGGAGCTGAGCGCGCTTCTCCCCGCAGAACGCTTTATGCGAATTCATAAGAGTTACATTGTGAACACAGACCGCGTGGCTCAAATGGAATATGCGGCGGGTGGAATGTACCGCCTCACTTTGCGCGATCGGCATCACGTGCTTCCCGTCGGCCGGGCGTTCGCCGCAGGCCTGAGAAAGCGTCTCGGGCTGGGCGAGGTTTGACAGAGAAGTGTCATCGCAAAATATCTGCCATGAAAGTACGGGACAGCGGAATGCCGCCTTCAGATTACTGGGAAACGTTATTCGACGTTGATTTGATTCTGAGCCGGATGTCGGTCTCCGGTTCCCTGGATCTGGCAGAGATTGGATGCGGTTACGGAACTTTTACAATTCCTGCGGCGCGAAAGATCTCGGGGCGCCTTCATGCCTTTGACATTGATGACAGCATGGTCGAGCGTACACGGACCCGCGCCGCGGCTCAGGGCATAACAAATGTGATTCTGGAAAGGCGCGACACTCTTGCGGATGGGACCGGTCTGCCGGCTGCTTCTGTTGACTATGTCATGCTGTTCAATATCCTGCACCACGAAAGGCCTCTGGAGTTCTTGACCGAAGCGGCGCGCATTCTGAAACCTGGCGGCGCGGCGGGATGCATCCACTGGAATTACGATTCTGCCACTCCGCGGGGACCCGAACTCAGCGTGCGCCCGCGGCCCGAGCAAATCCGGGACTGGTTGGCAGAATCGGGGCTGCCCGTGGAGGGAGGCAAAATTGATCTGCCGCCGTGGCATTACGGCTGGATCGGGAGAAAACCGTGATATGAGACTCTGGATGCTGTCCGTGCTCCCGATCTTCACCGCCTGCGCGGTGTTTGTCGAAAAAACTCCCGATCCCCCGCCGCTCGAAAATGCGCGGCTCGACGGCATTCATATCGAGTTTATCAACTGGCAGACAGAAGAGCGCGCGCGTCAGGCGGAACTCGTGGAGGATGCGTTCCGGGCAAGCGGGCTTTTTGAAAGCGTAGAGGTAGCAAGCGGCGGCGCCGGCTGGCACATTGAAATTGTGAATCTGGAGTATCCCGGAGAGCAAACGCTGGGGCAGAGGATGGAGG
>CAZUJO010000384.1:0-2029 GCA_964619995.1 uncultured Leptospiraceae bacterium | reverse complement strand
AGAGACCCCTTCGCGAAACGCTGGGCTTCATCAATCGCGCAATCGCAATCAGGACGTTCCTGATTGTGCCCGTTTATCGTCCGATGGACCGGCGCATCCGTTTCGCCGTATATCGAGCCGGCCGTCACGTGAAGGATTACGACTACACCAGCGATGCTCATATATTTGTTGGATGGCTGTCGCTTCTGGCGCTCCCGTGGTCCGAATCACGCGAACTGCAGGCCTCCCTCGTCAACATTACCCATCAGTTCATCACGGACGCTGCCCGCGACGGAATCCTTCGTCAGGATTCGGGGAGGTCCCTGTGAAAGCGCTCGGCTTCCTGCTCATGGTTTGCTTCATCTGGTCCGCAGGCTGCGCATCCTTTCGCTCGGATGTTGCCTCGGAAGATGAAATGCAGCCCCGCGCTGTCATTCGTGAGACCGTTGCCTTCTCGACGGCAGGCTTCCGGGATGAAGAGCGCGCATCCGATGTGCTGCGCGAGGAACTCGAAAGTCTTGGGATGCGCGTGGACCCCGACTCGGAAACGCGGCTCCGCGTGGCGCGATTTGAAATGGAGGCGGGCAACCCGCTCGGCCTGCTCAATGCGCTCGTAACGATCTTCACGGCCGGCATTGTGCCTTTCTATCATCCCATCAAACAGCGCATCGTTTACACGGTCTTCGAACGAGGCGAAATGAAGCTGGCCTGTGAATATGAAACGAAGAACAACGAGTTCTTCGGACTGCTCTTGATTCCGCTGTCGCCCTTTTTCTGGCCGGGCTCACAGGAGCGCGCTCTTTTGCGCGAGACCGCTCAGAAAGCCGCAGTCTGCGCTGGATTGCGGAGAAGTCCTTAGAGAGCGTATAACGTTACTTTTTGTTGGAGAGCATTCCAATATGCTCCTCAATCCGTGACACGCGCGCCAGCACCTCTGTAATCTCCGCTTCTGCCTTCAGGTTGACCTGATAGTCGAGCTCGCTTCGGACGCGATCCTTTGCATCCTGACGGTTCTGGCTCATCATGATCACGGGCGCCTGAATCGCCGCCAGCATGGACAGGAAGAGATTCAGAAGAATGAACGGATACGGATCCCAGGGGTTTGGTATGAAGAGGTTTACTGTCGCATAGACGGCGAGCGTGACTCCGAAAAGAATTACGAACGTCCATGAACCGCCGAACCTGGCCACTGAATCTGCAAGGCGGTCGCCAAAGGTTTCCGCCGCCTCAATCTCAACGTTCGGGTTTCGCACAACGCGGCTGCGAAGGAGCTCATGCGATGACCGCAGATGTTTTTCTACCATAGTAAGGATATCGAGCGCCGCGTGAGGCTTCTGCTGGAACAGAATCATAAGATCATTTCGATCCACTTCGATGGCGCAGGCATCCTCGATCGCAAGCGCTGTCGTGAGATGGTCGGCTTCCGCGAGCATGGACGCGATGCCGAAAACATCGCCCCGCTCTGCGATCTGAATGATGATCTTTTCGCCGGCTTCATCCTGCACGGAGACCTCAACACTTCCATGCTGCACGATGTAAGCGCGGCCGCCGGGCTCGCCGCTCCGATAGATCGGTTCGCCTGCTTTGAAGTTCTTTACTTCGACGTTGTGGGCAAGCACGGCGCGCTCGTCGGCGTCGAGCAGAGCGAACAACGGAACATCATCAAAAATGCGGGGATCTGCAGCCATATCCCGTAAGACGTTTGAAGGACCGGAAGCAGGCCACCGAAATAAGTCCGCCAGATCTGTTAGCGTCCGGCAGGACGTTTGAGCGACTCTGCCATCCGCGCAGGATCCCAGGAGGGGAGATCCTCGGCAGAACTCTTCGACCCGGCCGCAGAAGAGTGGTCGGATAACGTCTCGCGCAGCATCGGCAGCGCCTGGGGCATGGCAAACTGTTCTCCCCAGGCATCGCGGATGAATCTCCCGCCGCGAATTTCGCCCTGCATTTCCATGCGCCTCAACGTCTTCACCAGGAGCGACCAGGGGAGGCTTACAAAATCGCGTTCTGCAAGATAACGAAACACGACTCCGTAGCGCGTGAGAAGGAT
>CAZUJO010000383.1:0-4035 GCA_964619995.1 uncultured Leptospiraceae bacterium | reverse complement strand
ACGAGGAGGGAGCCCGCGGCAGAGAGATGCCGAGCGCATTCAAAAGAAAATGCGACGGAGAATGCGTAATCAAATGCACAAACAGGATTGGAATCCATATCCATTTCGGCGCGCGACGCAGCAGCGGAAATACCAGATAGCACTGCAGGATGATGATAAAGAAATAGAAATGATAATCTGCCCCGCTGGCAAAAAGGGCAGCCGGCAGTCTCGCAAAGATTCCCTGACCGGCTGCGGCCCAGCCGGCCGCGGTCCCGAGAGACTGGATCTGCCACCCGATCGCCTGGAAGAAGAGAAACACGATGGTCCACACGACAAACGGAATTCCGATTTTAACGGCACGGCGCAGGAAGAATTCGCGCGGCTCAAACTCACGTTCATACCGGAGCGAGAGGCCGTAGCCCGAAAGAATGAGAAAGACCGGCACAGAAAACCGCGCCAGTTGATTCAGAATGACCGCTGCGAATTCCGCGCTTACGTAGTCGTGCCGCGTTGAAAAAAGACCCTCAAATGGTCCCGTTGCATGAATCACGAGGACAGCGCAAATCGCCAGCAGGCGGAGCAGATCGGCAGCGAATCGATTCAAACTGACCCAGCCTTGCGGGCCGCCAAAATCCCTCAATCCATTCGCGCGGCAATAAAACGGTCAAGCCCCGCATAATCCTGAAAGAGTTTCGCCTCCGCGTACAGCCTTCTTGCCGCCGCAAGCACAGCCGGCCCGAGATTCCCGCCGAGCTCAAAGAAGATCCATCCGCCGGGCAGAAGCCAGGCAAGGGCCTCCTCGAGCAGGAACTCGTAAAGCTGCACGGGATTGGGATGAAAGAGCGCCTCGCGCGGGTCGTGCAACACTTCCGGGGAGAGGGACTCTTCCTCTGAGGGAAGAATGTAAGGAGGATTGCAGGTGATCGCCGCATAACGTTCCCGCGCCGATTCAAACCAGCTTCCGCGAAGCAGGGCGGCATTTCGCACCCCCAGGAGGCGCTTGTTCTCGGCTGCGAGCTCCAGCGCCTCGCCAGAAATATCCGACAAATCGATTTCTCTATCCGGCATCTCCAGCGCCAGGGTCAGCCCTATGCATCCAGTTCCGCATGCTGCATCAAGCCACCTGCCCTCCGGAACCCTGGTGGAGAGCGCGCATTCCACGAGCAGCTCGGTCTCTTTTCGCGGCACAAGCGCGCGCCGATCCGACCGAAATCTGCGGCCGAAAAATTCCGCATAGCCGAGTATGTGCGCCAGGGGAACTCTGCGGGAACGCTGCAGGGCCCAGTCCTCGATCCGGGCTGCCTCTTCCTCCGACACAGGACGGTCCCGATAGGCGATCAGCACAGACTGATCCACGCTCAGAGCTTCGCGCAGAAGAAACTCAGTTTCGAGATCTGCCTCTTCAATTCCGGCAGCCTTCAGCAGGGAACGAATCCGCGCGCGCAGGGTCGATGCTGTTTCCATCAGCGATACTTACCAAGGGCTCGCCGAAACCCGGAAACATACGAGGAGCCGAACAGGTTTATGTGAACGAGAAGAGGATAAAGTTGAAAGAAATCCACGCGCTCCCGGCGGCCCGGAGACAGTCCGGCTTCACGCGCAATCTCATCCAGCACATGCGAAGAGGCAGGGCTTCCAAAGCATGGCGAGATCCTGCTCCGGATGGGCAAAGGAAACAGAAGGATCGATCAAGACCGCCTCGCCCGCTTCGTTGAAGAGCAGGTTGCCGTTCCACAAATCCCCATGGATCAATCTTGGCCTGGCGTCATCGAGCTTCCATTGTTCGCAGACGCGCGCGGTCACGGATTCCGCTTCGCGAATCTCGCTCTTTTCAAGAAAGCCGCCGGAAACGGCGCTTTCGAGCTGCGGCAGAAGGCGCGTGCGCCAGAAGAACTCAAAGAAGGTCGCATAACGTCCGCTTTTCTGAGGGAGACTCCCCACGTAGTTGTCGCGCGGGTAACCGTACGATTCATGCCGGGTCGAGTAAAGCCGGGCGAGGGGCGAAAAATCACGGGGACGACCCGGCTGCACAAGTCCAAGAAACAAAACGGAATGCCGCCGCCCGGAAGCGCCGCCGCTTGACTCGTCGGAAATTCCGAGGAGTTCCGGCACGAGCGCGCCTGCCTCGCGCAGGGCACAGAGTCCGTCCCATTCAGCGCGCGCCATGTCGGGGGAGCTGACCAGTTTCGCAACGAAGGGTGCGCGTGAAACCGCATCAATGCGATAGAGAACAAACAGACCCTGTGCGAAATGCGTAACGGATGCGGCCGCCGCCTCGGATTCAGAGAGAATTCCAGATTGAACGAGTCCGCTCCGGATGATCTGAATTTCAGAAACCGCGGCCGCGCACATCAATCCATTGAGCTCTGCTTGCCTTCGATAACCTGAAGCAGAATCACAGCGGCAATTCCCAGCCGGCGGTCGAGCCGGCCAGGGTCCATGGAAAAATCGACGTGAAACTGAGGGACGAACGGATTCCAGGTCTGCCGAAAAAATCCCACCTGGGTTCCGCCTGCTGTAAGAGTGAAGTGTTCGGGGATCAAGTTTGAAAGAAATCTTCGCAGAATCGCCATGAGCATGCTGTCTTCCTGCACCTTTCCGATTTCGCGGTCGCCGGAATCCAGGATATCCCATTCATCGCGCAGAATCGACTTGAGGAGCTTTCGCCGGATTGCGCCGACCTTCTGTCCGGTTGCGACGTCCGTAACATCGTACGTTGCGCCCAGATCGAGAATGCTGCGTGCCTGAATTTTGAGCAGCGGGCGGGACTGAGTCTCATCTGCGAACACCGTGATATCTTCTTTCAGCTTGAAAGCCTTCTGCTTTACAAAGAAGAGCAGATTGCTCTTGCTTTCGTCGTAAATCCGAACTTCGCCGCCGAAGAGTTTCAACAGTTTCTTGCGCGAATAGAATTTTGTAACTGAAAAGGAATCCATAAATCCAACCGGATGAAAAGCTTCCGACTGCGCCATCGAAAAATGCGCGAATTATGTCGCCGGCTGCGGCAATTCGGCCGCTTTTTTCCTTGTCGGCGCGGCCCCCCTGTGCGGTTCTCTCCCGTCGCCTCAAAAAGGGCGATAAATCTGATAGAGGTAAGTTTGGATGAAAAAATTTCTGATGATCGCAGTCGTTGCGGCTTTTGCAGCAAACTGCAAAAAAGCACCGGAAGGACCCGAAGTATGGAAGTGCGATTTCCAGGGCTCTTACAAGAACAAAGAAGATAACAAAGACGTTCCGTTCAAGTGGGCAGTAACCTGGACCATCACTGGCGACAATCAGACGATTGCCGGAACATCAACAGAAGCAGGCGGAGCATCAAACACTACAGGAACTTGCGATACCAAGACTTGTAAAATTGACGAAACCTACACTGCTGGTGAAGACAAAGGCAAATCCTACTACTGGACTGGCGACTACACTGATACAGCCACGAAAAGCGAAAACGTTTATGTTACGGAGTTCAAAGGAACTTTCGGCATGAGCGCAACTGACCGCGCAAGCGGCGGAACGTGGACTGCAAAAGCAGACTGCAAGCGCTAATCTTGAGAACTCAGCGGTGCCATGAAAATGGCATCGCCCTTTCCTTCCGCATGCGATCCAGCGCAAGCGGATACCATTAAGAAAACCACCATGAGGGCAGCCCAATGAACTGGATTGCAGACGACCAGGGCAGAATTCACCTTCACATCAAGGTCATACTGGCAGTTGCTTACGCGCTTACCTTATTTCCAATGGCGGAGATCGGGTTCACGATGCAGGACGATGCGCTCCTTGCGCTCGCTGCCGAATCTCGATCCCTTTCCAGCTCGCCGGTCCTTTACCTGATTCAGTCAGCGTTTGAAGAATCCCAGTATTTCGGACGCGTCTGGGTGATCTACGGAACCCTGATGAGTTACGTTCCGTTTCTGGTGCACAATCTGGTATACTACAAGATTGTCGCGTTTGCATCCCTTACGCTGAATGTCGCGCTCTTCGCGTGGATGGTCCACGAGTCGGACCTCGATCAGCTCCGCGCGTGGATGCGCGCGACGTTCGGCGTGGCGTGGTCCTATG